>NZ_JBFTLX010000121.1:0-30330 GCF_056396665.1 Cupriavidus sp. 05T313
GCATTGCCAAGATCCTGTTCTTCATCTTCCTGGTGGTCGCCCTTGTGACCTTCGTGATCGGCCTGGTCAGGCGCTAGGCGGAGGCGGAGCACAGCACGAACGGAATCACAGAGCGTCCTCAGACGAAACGGAGATAAGGCGATGCTGACCAACAACCCGAAGGTCCGAAAGGAAGTGAACCACCTGGCCGATAGTGCCGAGAGCACGGTCCGCCAGATCAGGCATGCCGCGCGCGATACCCGCGATGCTGCGGGGCCGGTTGCCGGCGAGGTCAGGGCACTGATCGCGCAACTCGAGCAAACCATGGAAGTGCTGGGGCGCGAAGGCTCGTCCGAAGCCGTGCAGGCAGGACGCCGGCTGCATGAGCGCACGCGTGCACTGGGCGGCCACCTGCGCCGTGCCACGCTGGATGGCGCAAGCCGGGCACGAGAGCGCGTCGACCACGCCGTGGACGGGGTTCAGCAGAGCGTGGCTGCATCGCCACTGAAGGCGATCGGCATAGCAGCGGCTGTGGGCGCATTCGTCGGTTTGCTGCTGGCTGCCAACGGACGCAACAGAGAGGACTGATGCGCCGCGTCCGACCGCACCGAAGCACGCACTGAAACAGGTCGAAGCCCATCGTAATTGCGCAGGCCTGGCAGAGCCCATTCCCCAATCCCACAGGAGCATGATCGCCATGGACACCCCGGTTACAGAGAAGCCCGCCGTCGGCAAAGGCAAGAACCAGCAGTCCCGGAACGAGAAAGGCGTGAGCGGCGGCTTCCTGTCCGACGTCAAGACATTGCGCGAGCGCGCCCGCAAGCATATGGAGGATGGCGCCGTCACGCAGGACTACGGCGCGGACCGCACTACCGTGCTGAAGCTCCTCAACGAGGCGTTGGCCACCGAACTGGTCTGCGTACTGCGCTACCGGCGCCACTACTTCATGGCCAAGGGAATTCACGCCGAGCCGGTTGCCGCCGAGTTCAAGGTCCACTCCGACGAAGAACAGGGCCATGCCGACCGCATCGCGGCGCGCATCGTACAGCTTGGCGGGGCGCCCGATTTTTCGCCGGACACCCTGTCGGCGCGTAGCCACTCCGAATACGTCGAGGCCGGATCGTTGACCGACATGATCAGGGAAAACCTGGTGGCCGAGCGTATTGCCATCGAGAGCTATCGGGAGATGGTGCAGTACATGGGCGATCGCGATCCGACCACGCGCCGCATGCTGGAAGAAATCCTTGCAGTCGAGGAAGAGCACGCGGACGAACTTGCGGACTTGCTGGTCAAGGGCTAGCAATCCGGCGCCGTTAGTGATTCATGCGCCTCATCGAATAAAGCGATTCTTCCCCCTTCCGGATCGACTCCCTGATCCGGCGCGCCCGGCCAGGAACATTGGCCGGGCCATTTTTATGTCAATCCGGGATTTCGGGCGGAGGGGGGAGGCGGTGCGAGGGCGAAGCTAGAATGCGCCGCCAGCGGAAAGGGTGCCGGCGGCAAGGGCACTGCCGCGGCGGGGGCGCCGCCAGGCGGCGCCTGCCTCCGCTACTATGGGCTGTTCAGGTCCGGTGCGGCGCCTACACGCCCCACATGACCTCGGTGTTCTCGCGCAGGGAAGCGCGCAGCATGTCGAGGAATGGGTAGGCCCGCTGGCCCAGGTGCAAGGGCTCCTCCTCCTGGTCCTCCTCCTGCTTGCCCGGTGATACCGACGACTCGGCCGGGTGCACCTTCTTGGCGTCCGTCACCGCGGCTTCCAGTTTGTGGATGCAGCGGGGCAGTTCCTCGGTGGTGATCACCCCGCGCTCTCCCAGGTGCTTGCCGATAATCCCCAGGAGCGTGACGGCAAGATCCCTCATCATGATGAGGTCTTGCGACGCGTGGGATTTGAAGGTGATCAGCATGATTTATCCTTTCCTTGGCGTACAGCGAAGTACATGACCGCGCGGCTTGTCCGGGACTCGGTCCAGGGGGCGCAACGGCCGGTTTCAGGCCCGCTGCATGATGTCAGCATAGCACCTGATAAAATTCCGCGTTCTGCAATTCATTGCCTGCCACGCGGCGCGGCCTCCACATGCCGCCCGTGACGGTGCCGCCGCTTCCGGACCGCCGCGGCGGCACCAGACAACCGCCTCAGGGCCACGACATCCATGCTGCCAGTTCAGACCACCAACCTTGCCGCTGCGTTCAACGACGCGGTGCGCGCACTCGCTCCGGCCGACGCCGCCCTGCCCGCTGCCACCTTCGAACGCCCCAAGGTGGCCGCCCACGGCGACCTGGCCTGCAACCTCGCCATGCAGGTTGCCCGCTCGCTCAAGCGCAACCCGCGCGAGCTGGCCCAGCAGATTGTCGATGCGGTCAAGGCCGATGCGCGTACCGCCGGCCTGGTGGCCGGGCTTGAGATTGCCGGTCCCGGCTTTATCAACCTGCGCCTGACGCCGGCCGCCAAGGCCGACGTGCTGCGCGCGGTGCTCGAGCAGGGCAACCGCTATGGTGCCCAGGAGCAGGGCGCGCGCGGCAAGGTGCTGGTCGAGTTCGTCTCGGCTAACCCGACCGGTCCGCTGCACGTGGGCCACGGCCGCCAGGCGGCGCTGGGCGATGCGCTTGCCAACCTGCTGGACTGGCAGGGTTTCGCCGTGCACCGCGAGTTCTATTACAACGACGCCGGCGTGCAGATCCAGACCCTGGCGACCTCCGTGCAGGCGCGTGCCCGCGGCCTCAAGCCGGGAGATGCCGGCTGGCCTGAATCGGCCTACAACGGCGACTATATCGCCGACATCGCCGCCGACTTCCTGGCCGGCAAGACCGTGCGCGCATCCGACGGCGACGCCGTGACGGCCTCCGGCAACGTCGAGGACATCGAGTCGATCCGCAAGTTTGCCGTGGCCTACCTGCGCAACGAGCAGGACATCGACCTGCGGGCGTTCGGCGTCAAGTTCGACCGCTACTACCTGGAATCGTCCCTCTACAGCGACGGCAAGGTAGAGGCCACGGTGAAATCGCTGGTGGACAAGGGCAAGACCTACGAGAACGAGGGCGCGCTGTGGCTGCGCACCACCGACGACGGCGACGACAAGGACCGCGTCATGCGCAAGGGCGACGGCACCTATACCTACTTCGTGCCGGACGTGGCCTACCACACCAGCAAGTGGGAGCGCGGCTTCACCAAGGTCATCAACGTGCAGGGCAGCGACCACCACGGCACCATCGCGCGCGTGCGCGCGGGACTGCAAGGGCTGGAAATCGGCATCCCCGTGGGCTACCCCGACTACATCCTGCACAAGATGGTCACCGTCATGAAGAACGGCGAGGAGGTCAAGATCTCCAAGCGCGCCGGTTCCTATGTGACCGTGCGCGACCTGATCGAATGGAGCAACGGCGCGGAAGGCGGCGAGACCATCCGCGGCTGCCTGGAAGCCGGCGTGGCGGACTGGCCCGAGCACTTCACGCGCGGGCGCGATGCGGTGCGCTTCTTCCTGCTGTCGCGCAAGGCGGACACGGAATTCATTTTCGATGTCGACCTCGCGCTCAAGCAGAACGACGAGAACCCGGTGTATTACGTGCAGTACGCCCATGCCCGGATCTGCTCGATCTTCGAATCCTGGGGCGGCGCCGACTGGGAAGCCAAGCTTCCCGCGCTGGCCGGCGCCGACCTGGCGCCCGTGACCGGCCCCGATGCCACCCCGCAGGCGCTCGCGCTGGGCCAGCGCCTGGCCGATTTCCCGGACATGCTGGCGGCGGCGGCGGACGAACTGGCGCCGCACGCGGTCGCCTTCTACCTGCGGGACGTGGCGGGCGATTTCCATGCCTTCTATAACTCCGACCGCGTGCTGGTGGATGACGAGGCCGTCAAGCTGGCCCGTCTGGCGATGCTGGCCGCGACGCGGCAGGTGTTGCGCAACGGGCTGGCGGTGATCGGTGTCTCGGCGCCGCAACGGATGTAAACGCCCCGCGCCGGGGGCTCCCCCCCTGGCACGGGCAAGCGTGTCGTCTTGACCACAGACAGTGATGCCGGGATTGGCGCAGGCTCTATAATCGCGCCATCACGCTAGAGGAATTCATGCAACAGCAACGCAAGCGCGCCCTGCGCAATGCCAGCCGCGCCCCGCAGCGCGGAGGTACGTTCCTGGGACTGGTGCTGGGCCTGATCGTCGGCCTGGCGATCGCGGTAGTGGTCGCCCTGTACATCACCAAGTCGCCGGCGCCATTCCAGCAAAAGGGCGCTCAGAAGCCGTCCGAGCCCGGCAATATCGTCAGCAACCTGCCGGCCCCGGCGCAGGAAGCCCCGACGGATCCCAACAAGCCGCTGTGGAGCAAGACGCCGGCCAAGCCCGTCGGGCCTGCCGCCGAGCCCGAGCAGCCCGCCGGTCCGGCGCCCACGGTGAAGCCGCCTGAGCGCCAGCCCCCGGTGGCCGCCAACCGGCCCGCCGAAAAACCGGCTGAGAAGCCGACCGAGAAGCCGACCGAGAAGCCCGCGGAAAAACCGGCCGAGAAGCCCGCGCAGAAACCGGCGGAAAAGGCCGCCGAGAAGCCGGCCGAGAAGCCCGTCGCCGACCCGATCGCCGAGATCGCCCAGGCCGATGCCAACAAGGTCGGCTACCTGCTGCAGGTGGGCGCCTTCCGTTCGCAGGACGACGCTGACCGCCAGAAGGCCAACCTGGCCATGCAGGGTTTCGAGGCCAAGGTGACCGAGCGCGACGTCAATGGTGTCAAGCTCTATCGCGTGCGCCTGGGGCCGTTCAACAAGATCGAAGATATGAACCGCGCGCGCGACCGGCTGCAGTCGTCGGGCTTCGAAGCTTCGGTGATCCGTTTTACCAAGCAGTAACAACCCGGGGCGTTCGCTGAACCGGAACGCCCCGCCGCTGTMATACGCTCATTGCCCATTTTCGAAAGCCGCGCCATATGAAGAAACTCGCCACCTTGTTCGCCACGCTGGTCGCTGTGACCGGTTTCCTGATGACCGCACCTGCCCAGGCAGCCACGCCCACCTCGGGCAAGGAATATCAGGTCCTGAAAGCGCCGCAGCCCGTCGCGCCGGGCAAGATCGAAGTCACCGAGTTCTTCTGGTACGGCTGCCCGCACTGCTTCGATTTCGAGCCCGAGCTGGAAGCCTGGGTGAGCAAGCAAGGCAAGGACGTCGTGTTCAAGCGCGTGCCGGTGGCCTTCCGCGACGACCTGCTGCCGCACACCAAGATCTTCTATGCGCTGGAATCCCTCGGCAAGCTTGACGCCATGCACAGCAAGGTCTTCAGCGCCATGCACGTCGACCGCAAGCGCATGCTGGACCCGAACGAGATCGCCGACTTCATGGCCAAGAACGGCATTGACCGCAAGGCGTTCCTCGACGCCTACAACTCGTTCTCCGTGACCACCAACTCGCAACGCGCCAACAAGATCGCGGACGCCTACAAGATCGACGGCGTGCCGACCATCGTGGTGCAGGGCAAGTACGTGACCTCGCCGTCCATCGCCGGCACCAAGGGCGCGGCCATCCAGACCTTGGATTACCTTGTCGGCCAGGTCCGCGACAAGAAGATGTAAATTCCCTGCGGCGGCCAGCCCTGGCCGCCAGCGGTCGACCGGCACCGCCGGCGCCGGCGTGGCGCAGCGGCGTCCGGCCCGCGCCGGGATGGGGCTGTCGGCATGAACAGTGTTGCAGTTTCCCCAGGACCCACCCGATGCGAGCACTGAAAGTCTTTCTTACCGGCGCGTCGAGCGGACTCGGCCAGGCCCTGGCGCGCGAGTACGCCGCGCAGGGCGCCATCCTCGGACTGGTTGGCCGGCGCGAAGACGTGCTGCGCGAATTTGCCCGCAGCCTGCCCAACCCCAACGCCGTGCGCGTTTATGCCGCGGACGTGCGCGATGCCGCCGCCATGCAGCTCGCCGCTCAGGACTTCCTCGATCATTTTGGCTGTCCGGATGTGGTGATCGCCAACGCCGGCGTATCGGTCGGCACCGTGGCCAGCGAGCGCGAGGATCTTGAAGCTTTCCGCATGGTGATGGACACCAACTGGTTCGGCGTGCTCACTACCTTCCAGCCGTTCATGCAGCCCATGCGCGAGCGCGCTCCCGGCGCCGGCGGCTGGCGGGGCACGCTGGTCGGMATTGCCAGCGTGGCCGGCGTGCGCGGGCTGCCCGGCGGCGGCGCCTACAGCGCCTCCAAGTCCGCCGTGATCAAGCTGCTCGAAAGCCTGCGCCTGGAACAGCGCCGCGAGCGCATCCGCGTGGTCACCATCGCACCCGGCTATATCCGCACGCCGATGACCGAGCACAATCCCTATCGCATGCCTTTTCTGATGGATGCCGACGTATTCGCCCGCAAGGCGGTGCGTGCCATTGCCGCAGGCCGCCGCTTCGCCGTGCTGCCGTGGCAGATGGGCGTGGTGGCGTCCATCCTGCACCTGATGCCGCGCTGGCTTTACGATGCGCTTTTCTCGCGCGCGCCGCGCAAGCCGCGCAGCCAGGACAAGCAGTCATGACCTGGCAGGATGCCGCAGGCGTCTTGCATGGCCCCGCTGCCGGGGAGGTGCGTATCGCTTCGCTGGTGCCATCGGTGACGGAGCTGTTGTTTGCGCTGGGGCTGGGGCCGCAGGTGGTGGCGCGCACTGGCTTTTGCATTCATCCCGAGCCTGCCGTGCGTGCCGTTGCCAAGGTGGGCGGCACCAAGGATGTCAAGCTTGAGCGCCTGAGGGCGCTGGCGCCTACGCATGTGGTGGTCAATATCGATGAGAACCGCCGCGAGACGGTCGATGAGATCCGGGGGTTCGTTCCGCATGTGATCGTGACTCACCCGTGTGCGCCTGAGGATAATCTTGCGCTTTATCGCTTGCTTGGCGGCATTTTCGGCCGGGTTGCCGAAGCTGAGTCGCTATGCGAGGCGATGGAGTTCGAGCTGGCGCAGGTGCGTGGCCGGATTTGGCCCGGGCGCAAGGTGCTGTATGCGATCTGGCAGGATCCGTGGATGACGGTGTCCAGGGATACCTATATCAGTCGCATGCTGGCGTTGGTCAACTGGCAGACCTGGCCTTCGGCGCGAGCCATGCCGGAAGCCTGTGTCGACGGGGATTGCAGCCGGCCCAATACGGCGGACACCCGCTATCCGAGTTTTCGCTGGAGCGAGGGGCTGGTGCGGGAGATTGATCTGGTTTTGCTTTCCAGTGAGCCTTATCGGTTTACCGAGGCGCATGTGGATGCGCTGGAGCGGCAGATCGGGAAGGAGGTTTTGCTGATCGATGGGGAGATGGTTTCGTGGTATGGGAGTCGGGCTGTTGAGGGGGTTGGGTATTTGGCGCGGTTTGCGGCTGGCTGACTTCGAAGTTAAAGGCTTAAAGTCAAAGACAGTTTCACCACCCCTGCGGGGCGGCGACCTACTTTCTTGTCTTGCCAAGAAAGTAGGCAAAGAAGGCGCGCCGGATGGGGCGCCCCCCCCCTCGCCCCATACGGCCTGGTACACCTTGATGGCTCGCTTCGCATTGCGCTGGGGGGCGGCCCGCCTTTCGGGCGCGCCACATGGCTACTGCCGGTTGGCTATGCTGTTTTCGGTCCGTATGCCTAGCCCGGGACTTCGATGTCAGGCCAACATCCTGAACCTGACTACGCCGTCGGCCCCGACTTCCCGGCTGACTTCCCCCGCGTGCCACAACAGGTGCAAGTGGGCCAGCGCTTCGCCCATCGCGAACGTCATCTGGTGAATATCAAATTGCCGCTTGAACATGACGCCGACGATGTCATGCGCATTGCACGGCTTTTCCGCGCAGGCCGCGCGCGTCTCGGCCAGGCGGTCTACATGGTGCTCGCGCAGTTGCCTGATCCGCGTATGCAGGTTCCGGAAGGGCTTGCCATGCGACGGGAGGATCAGCACATCCTCGGGCAGCGGCTCGTACTTGCCGAGGGAGTCCAGGTATAGCTTGAGCGGATTGGCTTCCGGTTCCATGTCGAACACGCTGACATTGGTGGAGATGCGCGGCAGCACCATGTCGCCGGAAATCAGCACATTGATGCCGGCGTTGTATAGCGCGACGTGTTCGGGCGCATGGCCAAAGCCGGTGATCACGCGCCAGCCGGACCTGGCGGGGTCGGTGCCGATATTGACGATATCGCCGTCCATCATGCGCCGGTACTGGGTGGGCAGGTCGGGCACCAGCGACGGGTAGTAGCTCTTGCGCGCGCGCAGCTTTTCCAGGCTGTCGGGGTCGGTCAGGCCGTGGCGGGCGAAGTGGCTGGCGGCGAAGTCGCCGCCGGCGTTGGAGCCAACGCCGCCCCCGCCACCCATCACGCGGGCGTTCATATAGTCGCCCAGGCTCATCCATAGCCGTGCGTCCCAGCGCTTGCACAGCCAGTGCGCCAGGCCGATGTGGTCGGGGTGGCAGTGCGTGGCCAGCACGCGCAGCACCGGCAGGCCTTCGAGTTCGTTGGCGAATATGGTTTCCCAGTGCGCCTTGATGGTGTCGTTGGTGACGCCGCAGTCGATGATGGTCCAGCCGTCTTGGCCGTCGATGCGGTCGCGTACCAGCCACAGGTTGATGTGGTCCAGCGCGAAGGGCAGGGGCATGCGGAGCCAGTAGACGCCAGGCGCGACTGCCTGCCGCGCGCCGCCTGCGGGCATGGTGTCGCCAAACGGATATTGGAGTTGGTGTTCGAGTGCGTTCATGGGGAGTCTCTCTCTCGTCCGAAGCCCTGTGCATGCGCTGCCGCATGCAGGCGGGCTTTCTCGTTGTCACGGTAGCCGTCGCAAAATGGCGATGCACGCCACGGTTGCCAGCCGCCTTGCTTGACGCTAACGTTAACGTCAACTGGAGCGGGCTTTTTCAATATTAAGCGAAAACTTCATTCTGTACCGAACGACCGTTCACTTTTTTACTGGGTCACCATGCCAGATTCGCCAGCCACGCCGACGTACACCATCACCGATCTCGCCCGCGAGTTCGATGTCACGCCCCGCGCTATCCGTTTCTATGAGGACCAGGGCTTGCTGTCGCCCGAGCGCGAAGGCCCGAGCGGGCGCAAGCGTGTCTATAACGGGCGCGAGCGCACCCGCCTGAAGCTCACGGTGCGGGGCAAGCGGCTGGGCCTGACGCTGAACGAAATCCGCGAGATCCTGGATCTCTACGAATCGCCGCGCGACACAGCACCGCAGCTCGAGCGCTTCCTGCACTCGCTGGCGCACCATCGCGGCACGCTGGAGCGCCAGCTCGAGGACCTGCAGGCGCAGCTTGCGGAAATCGATCAGCATGAACGGCATTGCCGGGCACTGCTGGCGGCCCAGACAGGTGCGGAAGGCCCTGCGGACGAGGCAAAAAGCGCCTGATGCGGCATTATCATTCGGTCTTTGGTGGATTTGATTGACGTTTACGTAAACGTAAATAGAATAGCTTCTCAGCCCATCGTCCGCGCCGGGCCTCTGCGTTGCCGGCCGGCGAACAAAAGGAAAGCCCATGCCTCTCGCCGTCGAATCCACTTCCTTGCCGGCCGCGCGCGCGGACGCGATCGCCACCAGCTTCGCCCGCCAGGGCCTGATGACCACCTTCGGCGCGGCGCTGACACGGGTGACGCGCGGCGAGGTCGAGATCGCCATGCCGTGGTCCGAGGGCGTGACCCAGCAGCACGGTTTCTTCCACGGTGGCGCCGTGGGGGCGCTGGCCGACAGTGCCTGCGGCTACGCGGCGCTGTCGATGGTTGGCGAGGGTGAGGCGGGGCTGACCGCGGAGTACAAGATCAACCTGCTGTCGCCGGCCAAGGGCGAGCGCCTGGTAGCGGTGGGCCGCGTGCTCAAGCCCGGCCGCACGCTGATCGTGGCGCAGGGCGATGTATTCACCGAGACCGCTGGCGTGCGCAAGGCGGTGGCCACCATGCTGATGACCTTGTGCGTGGTGCGCACGCTCGAACACGTCTGACACCTATCACCTATCACCTATCACCCATCGCGGCGCAAGATCGCGAAACCCGTAAAACACGAGTAACAGAACCGAATCAGGAGACCGCCATGACCGACCTGCCAGGCCTGAAGTTCGACTTGGGCGAAGACATCGAGATGCTGCGCGAGTCCGTGCGCAACTGGGCGCAGGCCGAACTCGCTCCGCGCGCCGCGGAGATCGACCGCACCGACCAGTTCCCGATGGACGCCTGGAAGAAGATGGGCGATCTCGGCGTGCTCGGCATCACCGTGGCGGAGGAGTACGGGGCTCCGACGTGGTGAGCATGAAGCTGCGCGCCGACTTCAAGGGCGACCGCTACGTGCTCAACGGCACCAAGATGTGGATCACCAACGGCCCGGACTGCGATGTGCTGGTGGTCTACGCCAAGACCGAGCCGGACCTGGGCGCGCGCGGCATGACCGCCTTTATCGTCGAGAAGGGCATGAAGGGCTTCTCGGTGGCACAGAAGCTGGACAAGCTGGGCATGCGCGGCTCGCACACGGGCGAGCTGGTGTTCCAGGACGTCGAAGTGCCGGTCGAGAACATCCTCGGCGCGGAAAACGCCGGCGCCAAGGTGCTGATGAGCGGGCTGGACTACGAGCGCGCGGTGCTCTCCGGCGGCCCGGTCGGCATCATGCAGGCCTGCATGGACGTCATCACCCCCTACATCCACGACCGCAAGCAGTTCGGCCAGAGCATTGGCGAGTTCCAGCTGATCCAGGGCAAGGTGGCCGACATGTACACCACGCTGCAGGCCGCGCGCAGCTATCTGTACACGGTGGGCAAGAACCTGGATTCGCTGGGCACCGAACACGTGCGCCAGGTGCGCAAGGACTGCGCCGCGGTCATCCTGTACACCGCCGAGAAGGCCACCTGGATGGCCGGCGAGTCGGTGCAGATCCTGGGCGGCAACGGCTATATCAACGAATACCCGGTCGGCCGGCTGTGGCGCGACGCCAAGCTGTAATTTACAATCTCCGGAACCCCCAATCGTCATCGGCCTGCGTCATGTCCCACTTCCCAAAGCTGCTGTCCTCGCAGATTGCCTATGACGTGGCCCGCACCATGCTGGACGGGTTCGACAAGCATTACCGGCTGTTCCGCGAGGTCAGCCACCAGGCCAAGGTGAAGTTCGAGGCGGCCGACTGGCAAGGCCTGCAGCAACTGCAACGCGACCGCATCGCCTTCTACAACGAGCGGGTGCGCGAAACCAGCGTGATCCTGGAAGACGAGTACGACGCCGAGAACATCGAGGACGAAATCTGGCAGCAGATCAAGCTGCACTACATCGGGCTGCTGACCAACCATCACCAGCCGGAACTGGCCGAGACCTTCTTCAACTCGGTGTGCACGCGCATCCTGCACCGTTCGTACTTCAACAACGATTTCATCTTCGTGCGCCCGGCCATCTCGACCGAGTACATCGAGAACGAGGAGTCTCCCACCAGGCCGACCTTCCGTGCCTACTATCCGGGCAGCCGCGCGGGCATGGCGGCGTGCTTCGAGCGCATCGTCCACAACTACCAGATCGAGCGTCCATTTGCCGATCTCACGCGCGATATCGGCTACGTGGTGCGCGCCGTCACCGAGTATTTCGGCGACTTCCGCATTGCGCCGAATTTCCAGATCCATGTGCTGTCGTCGCTGTTCTTCCGCAACAAGTCGGCCTTCATCATCGGCCGCATCCTGAACGCCGACCGCACCTTCCCGCTGGCGATTCCCATCGTGCACACGCCCGACGGCAAGCTGTCGCTCGACACGGTGCTGCTGAAGAAGGTGCAGCTGCYGATCCTGTTCTCCTTCACGCATTCCTACTTCATGGTGGACATGGAGATCCCGTCGGCGTACGTGACCTTCCTGCGCGACGTCATGCCGCGCAAGCCGCGCGCGGAGATCTACACCTCGCTGGGTTTGCAGAAGCAGGGCAAGAACCTGTTCTACCGGGACTTCCTGCATCACCTGCAGCATTCGTCCGACAAGTTCATCAGCGCGCCGGGCATCAAGGGCCTGGTCATGCTGGTGTTCACGCTGCCATCGTATCCCTACGTGTTCAAGGTGATCAAGGACTACTATCCGGCGCCAAAGGAGACCACGCGCGAGCTGATCAAGTCGAAGTACCAGCTGGTCAAGCAGCACGACCGCGTGGGCCGCATGGCCGATACGCTGGAGTATTCCGACGTGGCATTTCCGCTGTCGCGCTTCGACGACGCGCTGGTGCGCGAGCTGGAACTGCACGCGCCGTCGATGATCGAGTACCAGCGCGGCAAGGACGGCGGCGAGGAAATCGTCGTGCGGCACGTCTACATCGAGCGCCGCATGACGCCGCTCAATATCTGGCTGCAGGAGGGCTCCGATGCGCAGGTCGAGCACGGCATCGTGGAGTACGGCAACGCCATCAAGGAACTGATCGCCGCCAATATCTTCCCCGGCGACATGCTCTACAAGAATTTCGGCGTCACGCGCCACGGCCGCGTGGTGTTCTACGACTATGACGAGATCGAGTACATGACGGACACCAATGTCCGCCACGTGCCGCAGCCGCGCAACGAAGAGGAGGAGATGTCGGGCGAGGTCTGGTACAGCGTGGGCCGGCACGATATCTTCCCCGAGACCTACCGCAGTTTCCTGCTGGGCGACCCGCGCGTGCGCGCCGCCTTCCTGCGCCACCACAAAGATTTCTTCGATCCTGCCATGTGGCAGGGGCACAAGGACCGGCTGCTGGCCGGACAAATTCACGATTTTTATGCCTATGACGTTTCAGAACGCTTTGTCAATCGCTATGCCGCCGCAGCCTCAACCCGGGCTAAATCCGGCGACCAGCCAGAACCGGCAAGGAGAGTCGCATGAGTGACGCCATCGCCCAGCTGTTCCGCAACAATCGGGAGTGGGTCGACCGCGTGAACGCGGAGGATCCGGGTTTCTTCATGAACCTGGCAAACCAGCAGGCACCCGAGTACTTGTGGATCGGCTGCTCCGATTCACGCGTTCCGGCCAACCAGATCCTGGGGCTCGCGCCGGGCGAAGTGTTTGTCCATCGCAATATCGCCAATGTCATCGCGCACAGCGATCTCAACGCGCTCTCCGTGATCCAGTTTGCCGTGGAGTTGCTCAAGGTGCGCCACATCACGGTGGTGGGCCACTATGGGTGCAGCGGCGTCAAGGTCGCGCTCAAGCGCCAGCGCGTCGGGCTGGCAGACAACTGGCTGCGCCACGTGCGCGACGTTGCCGACAAGCACGGCGCCTACCTCGGCACCATCACCCGCGAGGAAGACGCGCACACGCGGCTGTGCGAGCTCAATGTGATCGAGCAGGTCAACAACGTGTGCCAGACCACCGTGCTGCAGGATGCCTGGGACCGTGGCCAGCCAGTCACCGTGCACGGCTGGGTCTACGGCGTGTCCGACGGCCTGCTGCGCGACCTCGGCATGGCTGCCAGCAGCAATGAGGAACTGCACGAGCAGCTCGAAGCGGCCTACCGCCAGTTCGGCGATCCGCCGCAGGCGTCGATCCGCTAAGCGCCGGCCTCGCACGCATCGGCAAGCAAAGAGAGATTCAGGAAGAGCCAACAATCGCCGCCACGTATCGCGCCAACCCGCGCCCCTAATCATTGGAGACACCCCATGCATGATCCCGTTGTCATCGTATCCGCCGCCCGCACCCCGATGGCGGCCTTCCAGGGCGAGTTCTCCGCCCTGACCGCCCCGCAACTGGGCGCCGCCGCCATCCGCGCCGCGGTGGAGCGCGCCGGCCTCAAGCCGGAGCAGATCGAGGAAGTGGTGTTCGGCTGCGTGCTGCCCGCCGGGCAGGGCCAGGCGCCTGCGCGGCAGGCAGCGCTGGGGGCAGGTCTGCCGCTGGGCGTGGGTTGCACCACCGTCAACAAGATGTGCGGCTCCGGCATGCGTGCCGCCATGACCGTGCACGACGCACTGATCGCGGGCTCGTTCGAGATCGCCATCGCCGGCGGCATGGAAAGCATGACGAATGCGCCATACTTGGTGCCCAAGGGCCGCGGCGGCTACCGCATCGGCCACGGCATGATTTTCGACCACATGATGCTGGACGGCCTGGAAGACGCCTATATCAAGGACGAGAAAGGCGGCGGCCGCTCCATGGGCACCTTTGGCGAGGACTGCGCGTCCAAGTACAACTTCACCCGCGAGGCGCAGGATGCGTTCGCCATGGAGAGCGTGCGGCGCGCACAGCAGGCGACCGAGCGCGGCGATTTCCGCTGGGAGATCGCGCCGGTGACGGTGCCTGGCCGCGGTGGCGACACTGTCATCGATACGGATGAAGGCCCGCGTCGCATCAAGGTCGACAAGATCCCCTCGCTCAAGCCGGCCTTTGCGAAGGACGGCACCATCACCGCCGCATCGTCCTCGTCGATCAACGACGGTGCCGCCGCGCTGGTGATGATGCGCGAATCCACCGCCAAGCGCCTCGGCCTGGTGCCGCTGGCCCGCTTGCTGGGTCACACCACGCATGCGCAGGCACCCGGCTGGTTTACCACCGCGCCGGTGGAAGCCATCAACAAGCTCTACCGCAAGCTCGACTGGACCACGGACAGCGTCGACCTGTTCGAGATCAACGAAGCGTTCGCCGTGGTGCCGATGGCCGCCATGCACGACCTCAAGATCCCGCGCGACAAGGTCAACATCCACGGTGGCGCCTGCGCGCTTGGCCACCCGATCGGCGCCTCGGGCGCGCGCATCATGGCCACGCTGATCGGCGCGCTGCGCAAGACCGGCGGCAAGCGCGGCGTGGCCAGCCTGTGCATCGGCGGCGGCGAAGCCACCGCGGTGGGGCTGGAGATCGTCTGAACCCGCGGTACCGCCCGCAACAGAGTGGCTGCCGCCATCGCGCGGCAGCCACACCGCAAACAACATAGAGAAAGGAGTACTGCCTTGCCAACCGCTCTCATCCTTGGTGCCTCGCGTGGCATCGGTCTCGAATTCGTGCGCCAGTACCGAGCCGATGGCTGGCGGGTACTGGCCGTCGCGCGCAGCGACGACGGCATCAAGGCCATCGAAGCGCTTGGCGCGGAGGCGTTGCGCGCCGACCTGACCGACGCGGGCCAGGTCGCCGGGCTGGGCTGGAAGCTGGACGGCGAGTCCATCGACGTAGCGATCTACAACGCCGGCGTGATCGGCCCGCGTACCGAAGGCGCGCAGCCCGTGACCCGCGAGGATTTCGACAAGGTGATGCATGTCAACGTGCTGGGGCCGATGATGGCGCTGCCGTTGCTGCTGCCGCTGGTCGAGACCGGACGTTCGGGCAAGGGCGGCGTACTGGCGGTGCTGGCCTCGCGCATGGGCAGCATCGGCACCATGGACAGCAACCGCAGCTGGCTCTACCGGGTCAGCAAGGCCGCCGCCAACGCGGCGCTCAAGGCCGCCTCGCTCGATGCGCGCCATGCCACCTGCCTGGCCTTCCATCCTGGCTGGGTGCAGACCGAGATGGGCGGCAAGGAAGCCGACCTCACGCCGCAGCAGAGCGTCTCCGGCATGCGCGCGGTGATCGCCGGCGCGACCCGGCAGGACAACGGCGGCTTTCGCAACTACGATGGCAGCGTGATCCCATGGTGAGTGCCATGGCCGATGCATCCTTCGTCACGCCCGCAGCGGCGACAACCTTGGTGAGCTGACATGCTGCTAACGCCAGAACAGGAAATGATCCGCGACGCCGTGCGCCAGTTCGCGCAGCAGGAGATCGCGCCGCACGCCGCCGCGTGGGATCGCGACAAGACCTTCCCGCATGCGGTGCACCGCGAGCTGGCCGCGCTTGGCGCGTACGGCGTGGCGGTGCCCGAGCAATACGGCGGGGCGGGGCTCGACTATCTGTCGCTCGCGCTGATCCTGGAGGAAATCGCCGCCGGCGATGGCGGCACCTCCACCGTCATCAGCGTCAACAACTGCCCGGTGTGCAGCATGTTGATGGCCTTCGCCAGCGAGGCGCAGAAGCAGCAGTGGCTGGTGCCGCTGGCGCGCGGCGAGATGCTCGGCGCCTTCTGCCTGACCGAGCCGCACGTGGGCTCGGACGCCGCGGCGCTGCGTACCAGCGCGGTGAAGGATGGCGACGACTACGTGCTCAATGGCGTCAAGCAATTCATCACCAGCGGCAAGAATGCCGATGTGGCGATCGTGCTCGCCGTGACCGACAAGGCTGCCGGCAAGCGTGGCATCAGCGCCTTCCTGGTGCCGACAACCACGCCCGGCTACATCGTGGCGCGGCTGGAGGAAAAACTCGGCCAGCATTCGTCCGATACCGCGCAGATCCTCTTCGAGGATTGCCGCGTGCCGGCCGCCAATATGCTGGGCGAGGAGGGCGCCGGCTACAAGATGGCGCTGTCCGGGCTGGAAGGCGGCCGCATCGGCATCGCCTCGCAAAGCATCGGCATGGCGCGCGCCGCCTTCGAGGCGGCCCTGGCTTACGCGAAGGAACGCGAGAGCTTCGGCCAGCCGCTGTTCGCGCACCAGGCGGTGCAGTTCCGCCTGGCCGACATGGCGACCAGGATCGAGGTGGCGCGGCAGATGGTGTGGCACGCCGCGTCGCTCAAGGATGCGGGGCGGCCCTGCCTGAAGGAAGCCGCGATGGCCAAGCTGTACGCCAGCGAGATGGCGGAGGAAGTCTGCTCGGCCGCCATCCAGGTCTTCGGCGGCTATGGTTATGTCAGCGACTTCCCGGTCGAGCGCATCTACCGCGATGTGCGCGTCTGCCAGATCTACGAAGGCACCAGCGATATCCAGAAGATACTGATCGCGCGGGCGCTGGCCTGACGCCTCGCCTGCGGATCGCGGAACCATTTCACCAATGCAGCACCGAAGTATCGAACCCAACGGCCAGACGCCAGGAGCCCCCAGACAATGACTGCTGCCATCGATTTCTACTTCGATTTTTCTTCGCCGTACGGCTATTTCGCCAGCACGCGCATCGACGAGCTGGCGCAGAAGTACGGACGCATCGTCGCATGGCATCCGATCCTGCTCGGCGTGGTCTTCAAGACCACCGGCTGCTCGCCGCTGCCGCACGTGCCGCTCAAGGGCGACTACGCGTGGCGCGATTTCGAGCGCACCGCGCGCTTCCACGATATCGAGTACAAACGCCCGACGCACTTCCCGCTGCCCACCACGCAGGCCGCGCGTGCCATGCTGTGGCTGCAGAACCATCACGGCGACGATATCGCCACCGCGTTCGCCAAGGCGGTCTATCGCGCCTTGTTCGTGGATGACATCAACATCGCCGAGCCGGCCGAACTGGTGAAGCTGGCCGAGCCGCTGGGCATCGACGCGCATGCCATGGATGCTGGCGCCAGCAGTTTCCAGATCAAGGACCAGCTCAAGGCCGAGATCGACGTGGCCATGGCCAAGGGCGTGTTCGGCTCCCCGTTCGTGATCATCGACGGCGAGCCGTTCTGGGGCTTCGACCGCTTCGACCAGATCGAGGCGCACCTCAAGAGCAAGCGCCCGACGGCGCTGCGCGCGGTGGGCAGCACGGACAGCCATACACTCGGCAACACAGACAGCAGCAAGGAAAAGAAGCCCGCATGAACCCCAGCATCAAGCCGATCCGCCATCCCCGTTTCGACTGCGTGATTTTCGACTGCGACGGCGTGCTCGTCGACAGCGAGCCCATCGTCAACCGCGTGCTCAACGAGATGCTCAACGAACTCGGCATCCGCATCTCGATCGAGGAATCCACCAAATGGTTCCTCGGCCGCGCGGTGCGCGAGGAGCTTGAGAACATCGAGCGCCGGCGCGGCGCGCCGTTGCCCGAGAACTGGCTGTCGCAATGGTTCGCGCGGCGCAATGCCGTGCTGGAGGCGGAAGTGCAAGCCGTACCGTACGTTCGCGAGGCGGTTGCCGCGATCGCCGCCGCCGGCCTGCCCGTTTGCGTGGCGTCCGGCGCCGACCGCATCAAGGTCAAGCTGCAGCTGACCCGCACCGGCCTGGTCGAGCTGTTCCAGCAGGACGAGCGCGAGCACATTTTCTCGTCCACCGAGGTCGAGCGCAGCAAGCCCGCGCCTGACGTGTATCTGCTGGCGGCGCGCACCATGAACGTGGAGCCCGCGCGCTGCGTGGTGATCGAGGATAGCCCGACGGGCGTTACCGCCGGCGTAGCCGCGGGCATGACCGTGCTCGGCTATGCCGCGCGCAATGCCGCCGAATCGCTGCTGGCGGTCGGCGCTGGCAGCATTTTCACCGATATGCGCGAGCTGCGGGGGTTGATCGGATGAAGGCGCGGGCGTCCGGCGCCGGCGGCTGTCCCTGTGGCGGCGGCGACTATGCCACCTGCTGCGGACGCTTTCATCGTGGCGAGGCGCTGCCGGGCAACGCCGAGCAGCTGATGCGTTCGCGCTATAGCGCCTATGTGCTGGGCGACGTGGATTGGCTGCGCCATACCTGGCATCCGTCCACCTGCCCGGCGGATCTCGCGCCAGATACCGGTACGCGCTGGCTCGGGCTGGCCGTCAAGGCGCATGCGCAGCAGGACGAGACGCACGCCGAGGTGGAATTCGTGGCGCGCTACAAGGTGGGCGGGCGCGCCTGGCGGCTGCACGAGCGCAGCCGCTTCGTACGCGAGCCGCGCGACGCCAGCGAGGCGCCGCGCTGGCTTTATGTGGATGGTGAAATGCTGGGGGAGAAACCATGACGGAACCGAAGACTGCCGCTGGTGCGACACCGGATGCCGACTACGTGCTGTACGGCTTCGCGCAATCCGGCAACACCTACAAGGTGGCGCTGCTGCTGGAAACGGTCGGCGTGCAGCGTGGCCGCAAGCTGTGGGCGCCGCGCTTCGTAGATTACTTCAACGGCGAGACGCACACCCCGGAGTACCGCGCCATCAACGAGATGGGCGAGGCGCCGGTGCTCGAGTTCGACGGCCGTAGACTGTCGCAATCGGGCGCCATCCTCGACGTGCTGGCGCAGCRGCTTGGCATCTATGGCCCCGCCGATGACGCCGAGCGTACCGAAGTGCTGCGCTGGCTGCTGTTCGACAACCACAAGTTCAGCTCCTATACCGCGACCTACCGCTTCCTGCGCACCTTTGCCAAGGCGCCGGACCCGGCGGTGCTGCAGTTCCTCCGGCAGCGCTGCGAAGGCGCATGGAGCGTGCTCAACGCGCATTTGTCCGGGCGCGCCCATGTGCTCGGCGAGCGGCTCACGATTGCCGATTTTTCGCTGGCCGGCTATGTCTACTTCGACGACGAGATCGGCGTGCACTGGCGCAAGGAATATCCGCATATCCACGCCTGGACCGAGCGGCTGCGCGCGCTGCCGGGCTGGCAGCATCCCTATGCGCTCCTGCCCGGCCATCCGCTGCCGAAACGGGCCGGCTGAGCGGTGGGCGCGGGACAAGAGAGGCACAGGCAATCGTGAGATCGATAGCGGGGCTGGCCGTGGCGCTGGCGCTTGTGGTGGGCGGGCCTGCGCTCGCGCAGGACGCCGCGCCGGCGTCTTCACCCGTGGCGGCTGGCAAGATGGCGGAGCAAGTCGCAATGATCCCCAAGCCGGGGGTGCTGTTCTCGGTGGAGCTCGAAACCACCATCTTCAAGCCGCCCGGCGAAGGCCCTTTTCCATTGATCGTGCTCAATCACGGCAAGGCGTCGGGCAAGCCGGCATTCCAGCCGCGCGCACGCTATTCCGCCCAGAGCGCTGAATTCGTCAAGCGCGGCTATGTAGTGGCGCTGCCGATGCGCCAGGGCTTTTCCAGATCCGGCGGTGCCTATATCGGCGCGGGCTGCAATGTGGAAAGCAATGGCCTCGTGCAGGCCGAGGATGTGGTTGCCACGCTCGACTACATGGTCAAGCAGCCTTATGTCGACAAGTCGCGCATCGTTGTGATTGGCCAGTCGCACGGCGGGCTGACCACCATGGCATTCAGCACCCTTGCGTACCCCGGCGTGCTCGGCCTGGTCAATTTTGCCGGCGGGCTGCGCGATGAATCGTGCAGCCGCTGGGAGTTCAACCTGATCGATGCGTTTGGCGACTACGGCAAGCAGGCGCGCTATCCCTCGCTGTGGATGTATGGCGATAACGACAGCTACTGGCCGCAGCCGCTCCCAGAGAAGATGTTCGGCGCCTACAAGGCGCAGGCGCATGGCGCTGCCGCGAACACGCGCATGGTGGACTTCGGCACCTTCGCGGGCGATTCGCACGCCATGTTCGGCAGCCGGGCCGGCTTGCCTATCTGGCTGCCGGAAGTCGGGCGGTTTTTCAAGGAAATCGGGCTTCCTTTCGATCCCCTGCCATAAGCCGGAGCATCAGCGGGAGCATCAACAGGCTCCTGCCGGCGGAAGGTTTACCCCGACAAGCAATCCCGCTGGCGGCGCAGGGTGTGGAGATAAGGGCATGCTGGCATGGAGATGTGGCGACGATACGCCCTTCTCCCCGCTTTTTCGTTTAACGCGCTGCTAACGTGTAAATCCGGTCCTGTTTGCCAAGTGGCCGGGGAGCTCCCTACCATGACTCTCCCCAACCCGCACGCAAATGCCGCCACGCCAGGCTCTGCCCGGCCGGGCAGGCCACCGCGCGGTCAACAAAGGAGGGTTTCCTTGGAAGACCAGTCCAATTCCGCATCCCCCGCGCCCGCCACGCTCGGCGAGCGCAGCCTGCGCGCCGTCTGGCATCCGTGCACGCCGCTGCGGCCCGATGCCGGCAAGCCGCCGCTGGCCATCGCCCGCGGCGAAGGCCCGTGGCTGCACGACACCGGCGGCCAGCGCTATTTCGACGCCACCAGCTCCTGGTGGGTCAACCTGTTCGGCCATGCCAATCCCGAGATCAACGCCGCGCTGCGCGAGCAGCTCGACACGCTGGAGCACGTGATGCTGGCCGGCTGCACGCATGCGCCCGCGGTGGAGCTTGCGGAGCGGCTGTCGGCCCTGACCGGCGGCGCGCTCGGCCATGCGTTCTATGCCAGCGACGGTGCCTCGGCTGTCGAGATCGCGCTGAAGATGAGCTTCCACTACTGGCGCAACACGGGCCTGGGCGGCAAGCGCGAATTCATCTGCCTGCGCCATGGCTACCACGGCGAGACCGTGGGCGCGCTGGCGGTGACCGACGTGGCGATCTTCCGTGATGCCTACGATCCGATGCTGATGAGCTCGCACGTGGTGATGTCGCCCGACGCGCGCCAGGCCGCGCCGGGCGAGAGCGCCGCGCAGGTGGCGCAGCGCGCGCTGGACGAGCTGGAGGCGCTGCTCCACGCGCGCGGCGGACAGATCGCGGCCCTTATCATCGAGCCGCTGGTGCAATGCGCCGCCGGCATGGCGATGCACGATCCGCTGTACCTGGAGGGCGTGCGCGCGCTGTGCGACCGCTACCGCGTGCACCTGATCGCCGACGAGATCGCGGTCGGCTGCGGCCGTACCGGCACCTTCTTCGCCTGGGAGCAGGCGCGCGGCGCCGGCGATGCGCCGGGCGCGCCGTTGCCGGCGCACCTCTGGCCCGATTTCCTGTGCCTGTCCAAGGGCATCAGCGGCGGCTACCTGCCGCTCTCGCTGGTGCTCTCGCGCAGCGCGATCCAGCAGGCCTTCGTTGCGGACGCCGGGGACCCGGACCGCGCCCGCAGTTTCCTGCACTCGCATTCCTACACGGGCAACCCGCTCGCCTGCCGCGCGGCGCTGGCCACGCTGGACCTGTTCGCGCGGCAGGACGTGATCGCGCAAAACCGCCAGCGCGCCCGGTGGCTCACGCAAGCCATGGCGGGACTGGCAGCGGATGCGCGGCTGCAGCATGTGCGCCAGCGCGGGCTGATCTGGGCCGCCGACGTGCGCGAGGAATATGCCGCGAATGCTGGTGAATTCTCCGCGCGTTTCCATCATGCCGCGCGCGCGCACGGCGTATTGATCCGTCCGATCGGCCGCACGCTCTACGTGATGCCGCCGTATGTGTTCGACGCCGACATGGCGCACTGGCTGGCCGGCCGCCTGCAGGCCACGCTCGACGCGGTGCTGGCCGGCGGCCTCGACAAGAACGAAAGCGCCGGCAACGATGCCGGCGCCACCAGGGAGATTCRCCATGTTGCTTGAGCACCTGACCCTCGCCGCCGCCGAGCGTGACGCAAAGGCGCTGACGCGCCGCCGCCGCACTGCGTATTCCGCCTGCGCTCCGCACCAGGCCGTGAGCGACGCCTGCGGCGACGAAATGCACTCCTTGCTCACCTTTTGCAGCAACGACTACCTGGGCCTGGCCAACCATCCCGCGCTGATCGCGGCGATGGCGGACGGCGCGCGCCAGTTCGGCGCGGGCAGCGGGGCGTCCCATCTGGTGAGCGGCCACTCGCTGGCGCACCACCGGCTCGAGAGCGAACTGGCGGAGTGGTACGCGCCGCATATCCCGCACGCGCGCGCACTGTATTTCTGCACCGGCTACATGRCCAATATGGCGGTGCTGACCGCGCTGGGCAGCGCCGATGCCACGCTCTTCTGCGAGGAACTCAACCATGCTTCGCTGATCGACGGCGCCCGGCTCGCGCGTGCCGAAGTCCGCCGCTATGCCCATCGTGACGTGGCCGGGCTGGAGGGGTTGCTGACCGCCAGCAGCAGCCCGCTCAAGCTGATCGTTACCGACAGCGTGTTCAGCATGGACGGCGATCTCGCCCCGCTGACCGAGCTGCTGGCCCTGGCCGAGCGCCACGACGCCTGGATCATCGTCGACGATGCGCATGGCTTCGGCGTGCTGGGCGAACAAGGGCGCGGCGTGCTCGAGCACCTGGGCCTGACTTCGCCGCGGTTCATCTATATCGGCACGCTGGGCAAGGCCGCCGGCGTGGCGGGCGCCTTCGTGGCCGCGCACGAGACCATCATCGACCACCTGGTCAATACCGCGCGGCAGTACATCTACACCACGGCCGCGCCGCCGGCGGTGGCGCACGCCTTGTCCGCCAGCCTGGCGCTGATCGCCGGGGATGAAGGGCGGCAACGCCGCGTGCAGCTCGGTACGCTGATCCGCACGCTGCGGGGCGGGCTGGCCGAGCTGACCCGCGCCGCGGGCTGGCGCCTGGGTGAGAGCACCACGGCGATCCAGCCGGTGATCGTGGGCGACAACGTAGCCGCACTGGCGTTGTCCGCGGCGCTGGAGGCCGACGGTATCCGCGTGGGCGCGATCCGTCCGCCCACCGTGCCGGTGGGTACGGCCCGCTTGCGCATCACGCTATCGGCCTCGCACACCCTGGCCGATGTGGATCGCCTGCTGGCCAGCCTGCGCAGCGTGGTGCCGCACATGGAGGCGTCATGAGCGAGCGTGCCGCCATCGCCTGCTTTGTCACGGGCACCGACACGGGCGTCGGCAAGACGCACGCCAGCGCCACCTTGCTGCACGCGCTGCGCGCCGCCGGCTACCGCGCGGTTGGCATGAAGCCGGTAGCGAGCGGCAGCGAGTGGCGCGGCGACCATTGGCATAACGACGACGTGGCGCAGCTGCGTGCCGCCAGCGCGCTGGCCGTGCCGCAGGCGCTGACCTGTCCCTTCCTGTTGCGCACGCCGGCATCGCCGCACCTCGCCGCCGCCATCGAAGGCGCCCGCATCACGCGCGAGCCGATCCGTGCCGCCTTTGCCGCGCTGCGGGCGCAGGCCGATGCGGTGGTGGTGGAAGGCGTCGGCGGCTTTCGCGTGCCGCTCGACGGGGCGCCGCCGGAAGAGGGCGGCTGGGATACCGCCGACCTCGCCGTAATGCTCGGCCTGCCGGTGCTGCTGGTGGTGGGCATCCGCCTTGGCTGCATCAGCCATGCGCTGCTGACCGCCGAAGCCGTGCGCGCGCGCGGCCTGCACCTGGCCGGCTGGATCGCCAACCGTATCGACCCGGCCATGGATCTCGCCGACGAGAACATCGACACACTGCGTGCCGCGCTGGATGCCCCGCACCTGGGCACGCTGCCGTGGCAGGCCGCGCCCGCCGATGCCGCCGGGCAGCTCGCGCTGGCGCCGCTGCTGGCCGCCTGCCATGCGCGGTCCGCGGTCGCCGCCGCCTGAACGCGCGCCTTGCAGAAACCGAATACACCGAAAGCATTACTGGAACAGATAACAATCATGACCACCACTTCCCTCGCAACCGACACCGTAGCCACCATTTCCGCCGACACCCTGCGCCAGACAGCCCGCCGCTTCACCGAGACCGCGCCCGCGGCCAGGCCCGGAGACTGGACCGTGGCCGAAGTTGCCGCGCTGTACGCGCTGCCGTTCAACGACCTGCTGTTCCGCGCCCAGCAGGTGCACCGCGAGCATTTCGACGCCAATGCCGTGCAACTCTCCACGCTGCTGTCGATCAAGACCGGTGGCTGCGAAGAGGATTGCGGCTACTGCCCGCAGAGCGCGCACCACGATGCCGGCGTCACGGCCGGCAAGCTGATGGCACTGGACGATGTGCTGGAAGCCGCGCGCGCCGCCAAGGCCAGCGGCGCAGGCCGCTTCTGCATGGGCGCCGCCTGGCGCAGCCCCAAGGACCGTCACCTGGAGCCGGTGATCGAGATGGTGAAGGAGGTCAAGGCCATGGGCCTGGAGACCTGCGTCACGCTCGGCATGCTGGAGGCCGAGCAGGCCCAGCGCCTGAAGGACGCCGGGCTGGACTACTACAACCACAACCTCGATACCTCGCCCGAGTTCTACGGCGAGATCATCGGCACCCGCACCTACCAGGACCGCCTGGACACCATCGGCCATGTGCGCGAGGCTGGCATCAACGTATGCTGCGGCGGCATCGTCGGCATGGGCGAATCGCGCGAGGCGCGCGCCGGGCTGATCGCGCAGCTCGCCAACCTCGACCCGTACCCCGAGTCGGTGCCTATCAACAACCTGGTGGCTGTCAAGGGCACGCCGCTGGCCGACACGGCGCCGATCGACCCGTTCGAATTTGTCCGCACCATCTCGGTGGCGCGCATCACCATGCCGCGCGCCATGGTGCGCCTGTCCGCCGGCCGCGAGACCATGGACGATGCGCTGCAGGCGCTGTGTTTCATGGCCGGCGCCAATTCCATCTTCTACGGCGACCGGCTGCTGACCACCGCCAATCCCCAGGCCGACCGCGATCGCGCCCTGCTGTCCCGGCTGGATATCCGCACCGAGGGCTACGCCGGGTAAGCCGGCCGGCCCCGTGACCGCTTTGCCTGCGCCCGGTTGGTGACATCGCAGGCGTTCCGCACTGCGGATCCCGGCACCGCGCCTTTCGGGGGTGCGGTGCGCCGCCGGCGACATCCGTGTCGATCCCGGCAAGTGCCCTGCACTGCGGGCAGGGCCATGCGGAAGGTGATACCTTTCATGTGTTCAGCGGCCAGCGTCACGTGGCACCTGTCTGGACCGGCCCGCTGGCAGACGCCGGTTAAGGCGCGCGGTTGCTGTCCTTCCGGGCCGGAAACGGCCGGGCCGCCGCCTCCAGGGCGCGCCTGCCGCAAGAAAACCGCAGGCAACGCCCATCCTCTGCGAAAATAGAAACAAAACCAGAGTGKAGATGAGATGAAGTTGCAGTTGTATGTACCGGACGGCCGTTACCAGCCCTGGATCGACAGTTTTGCCGAAGCCCTGCCCGAGGCGCAATGCCTGACCTGGGAAGACAGCAAGAATGAGCAGGTGGACTACGCCGTGGTCTGGCGGCCGCCGCTGGAGATGCTGCGCGGGCGTACCGACCTGAAAGCGGTCTTCAATCTCGGCGCCGGCGTGGATGGCATCCTGAGCCTGCGCGACACCGACGCGAACGCACTGCCGGCCGGCGTGCCCATCGTGCGCCTGGACGATGCCGGCATGGCCGCCCAGATGATCGACTACGTGACGCACGCGGTACTGCGCTACTTCCGCCGCCTGGACGAATACGCGCTGGCCCAGCAGGCCGGTACCTGGCGTTTTCTCAAGCCGCACCGCCGCGCCGATTTCACCATCGGCGTGATGGGCGTAGGCACGCTGGGCGCGCAGATCGCCAAGTCGCTGGCCGGATTCGGTTTCCCGGTGCGTGGCTGGAGCCGCACGGCGCGCGAAGTCGAAGGCGTGCAGGGCTTTGCCGGCGAGGCTGGCCAGGCCGGCTTCCTGGACGGGCTGCGCGTGCTGGTCAATGTCTTGCCGCTGACGCCGGAAACCGAGAACATCCTGGATGCCGGACTGCTGGGCAAGCTCGCCAAGGGCGCCTACCTGGTCAACGTGGCGCGCGGGCCGCACCTGGTCGAGGAAGACCTGCTGGCCGCGGTGCAATCCGGCCAGGTTGCCGGTGCCATGCTCGACGTGTTCCGCACCGAGCCGCTGCCTGCCGACCATCCCTTCTGGTCCGAGCCGCGCATCACCATCACGCCGCATATTGCGGCGCTGACCTTGCGCGAAGACAGCATTGAACAGATCGCGGGCAAGATCCGCGCGCTGCGCGCGGGCCAGCCGATCGCCGGCGTGGTCGACCTGCAACGCGGCTATTGAACGAACCGGGCACCGGGGCGGAGCGCCCCGGTGCCATGCACCGGATACGCCGCGCCTGCGCGGCTATCCGAAACGAGGAGACATCGTGAACCTGCCCCACTATGTGAAAGTCGTCGAAGTCGGTCCGCGCGACGGCCTGCAGAACGAAAAAGCCATGGTGCCGACCGAGGTCAAGGTCGAGCTGATCAACCGCCTGAGCGATGCCGGCTTCGTCAATATCGAAGCCGCTTCCTTCGTCTCGCCCAAATGGGTGCCGCAGATGGCMGACGGCGCCGATGTGATGGCGCGCATCCAGCGCCGGCCCGGCACCTTGTACTCGGTGCTCACGCCCAATATGAAGGGATTCGAAGGCGCGGTGGCCGCGTCCGCCGATGAGGTCGTGATCTTCGGCGCCGCCAGCGAGGCCTTCTCGCAAAAGAACATCAATTGCTCGATCGCAGAATCCATCGCGCGCTTCGAGCCGGTGGCCGCCGCCGCCAAGGAGAAAGGCTTGCGACTGCGCGCCAGCGTCTCCTGCGCGCTGGGCTGCCCCTACCAGGGCGAAGTGCCGGTGCACGCGGTGGTGGATGTGGTGCGCCGCATGCGCGATCTCGGCTGCGACGAGATCGACATCGCCGACACCATTGGCGTGGGCACGCCGGGCCGGGTGCAGGAGGTGATGCACGCGGTGGCCGCCGAATTCCCCATCGACCGCCTCTCCGGCCATTTCCACGATACCTATGGCCAGGCGCTATCCAATATCCTGGCCAGCCTGCAGGTCGGCATCTCGATCTTCCACGCGTCGGTGGCCGGTCTCGGCGGCTGCCCTTATGCCAAGGGCGCCACCGGCAATGTCGCCACGGAAGACGTGCTGTACATGCTGCACGGCATGGGCATCCACACCGGCGTGGACCTGGAGCAGGTGGTGCGGGCGGGCGACTTCATCTCGCAGTCGATCGGCCGCGCCAACAGCTCGCGCGTCGGACGCGCGCTGCTGACGAAGTGGGGCGCCGGTGCCGACGCCGCGCCCGCCTGCGTGTAAGGCATTGCCATTCGCACCCTACCGACATGAACATTCGCACTCCTGACAACGCCGGGGACACGGCAGCGTTGCCCGAAGCCGCGCAGCGCGTCGCCGGCCTGCTGGCCGGCCTCGGCCACGACAAGCCGGTGGTCATGCTGCCCGCCACCGGCAAGACCTCGGCCGAGGCCGCGGCCGGGCTCGGCTGCTCGGTGGCCGAGATCGCCAAATCCATCATCTTTCGCCGCGTGGCGGACGACGCGCCGGTGCTGGTGATCGCCAGCGGCAGCAACCGCGTCGACGAAGCCAAGGTGGCCGCCGTGGTGGGCCAGCTCGGCAAGGCCGACGCCAGGTTCGTGCGCGAGAAGACCGGCTACGCCATCGGCGGCGTCTGCCCGATCGGCCACGCGGTGGCGCCGGTGATGCTGCTCGACAGCGACCTGTTCCGCTACGACAGCCTGTGGGCCGCCGCCGGCCATCCGCACGCGGTGTTCAACCTCACGCCGCAAGAGCTGCAGCGCATGACCGGGGCCGAAGTGGCCGATGTGGCGCAGCGCGATTCCGCATGAAGCCGCCACTCGCACCCGGCATCGCCCGCGCCGCGACCGCCGCCGCACAGGCGCCCATGGCTGGCAGGGACTGATCCGATGTCGCAAGCCACCCGCCTGGCCGCCGAACTCACGCGCGGCGCGCAAGCCGCGCAGCGCGCGCAGCCCGTACCGTCGCCTTGCCGCAATGTATGCCGCATGGATGCCGCCAGCGGCTACTGCGAAGGCTGYCTGCGCACCATCGGCGAGATTGCCGCATGGTCCGGCAGCGACGAGGCCGAGCGGCGCAGGATCTGGCTGCTGTTGCCGCCGCGCGCCGCGCAACTCGCCGCACGGGCGGCGCCTTGACTGCGCCGGCGGCTGCCATGCGTGTCCACCCCAACACCACGGAGTGATCCGGCCATGACAAACGCCATCGACTGGTATTTCGACCCGATCTCGCCGTTCGCCTACCTCGCGTTCGAGCGGCTGCCCCGGGCCTTGCCGGCCCATGCCACGGTACGCTACGTGCCGCTGCTGTTTRCCGGGCTGCTGCGCCATTGGGGCAATGTCGGCCCGGCCGAGATCGCGCCCAAGCGCCGCTTCACCTTCGAACATGTGGCATGGATCGCGCACCGCGACGGCATCCGGCTCGCCATGCCTGCGGTGCATCCTTTCAATCCGTTGCCCTTGTTGCGCCTGGCGGTAGCGCTGGAACTCGAGGGCCGGCTAACGCACGCCACCCTGGCGCCGGTCTTCCGCTTTGTCTGGCAGCAAGGCCATGTGCCGCAGCAGCAGGCGGAATTCGACGCGCTGTGCGCCCTGCTTGGCGTACCCGCCGCTGCGCTGGCGCGGGACGCGGTCAAGGCGCGCCTGCGCGAACACGGGGACGAAGCCGTGGCGCGCGGCGTGTTCGGCGTGCCCACCGCCGTGCTGCAGGGCGACGCCCAGGGCCAGTTGTTCTGGGGCCTCGATGCGCTCGACATGCTGGCTGCACGGCTGAACCATGACCCCTTCTTTGCCTCCGGCGCGTTCCGTGCCGCCGCCGACTTGCCGGTGGGAACGGGGCGCGCCGATGCGCCCACCCCGGCCGCCGGCCGCTGATATTAGCCCTGACTAACCGATAGCCCGATGCCAGCCACCTTCGCGCCTCCCACCCTGCCATCCACCATGCGCGTCTTCGAGCGCGGCTGGCTGTCGGCCAACAACATCCTCTTTGTGGACGGCGACGACACCGCGCTGGTCGATTCGGGCTATGTCACGCATGCGCCGCAGACGCTGGCGCTGGTCGAGGCCGGCCTGCGGGGGCGGCCGCTGCGGCGCCTCGTGAACACGCATCTGCACTCCGACCATTGCGGCGGCAATGCCGCGCTGCAGGTCCGCTGGCAACCGCGCACGCTGATCCCCGCCGCGGAGGCCGGGGCGGTGCGCGCGTGGGATGTGGACGCCCTCAGCTACAGCGCCACCGGCCAGCAGTGCGACCGCTTCGGCTTCGACGGCGTGGTGCAGGACGGCGATGTGTTGCGCCTGGGCGGGATGGACTGGCAGGTGGTGGCGGCGCCCGGCCACGATCCCCATGCGGTGATGTTGTTCGCGCCGCAGGAAGGCATCCTGATTTCGGGCGATGCGCTGTGGGAGAGCGGCTTCGGCGTGATCTTCCCGGAACTCGACGGCGAGAGCGGTTTCGCCGAGCAGGCGGCCGTGCTGGAGCGCATCGCCGGGCTGGATGTGCGCGTGGTGATTCCCGGCCACGGGCGGCCGTTCACGAACGTCGCCGCCGCGCTCGACGTTGCCGGCGGGCGCCTGGCCTACCTGAGCGGCGATGCCGGGCGCAACGCCGCGCACGCGGTCAAGGTGCTGGTGAAGTTCAAGCTGCTGGAGCAGCAGCGCATGCCGCGCGACACGCTGCTGGCGTGGATGGCGCAGGCGCCCCTGATGCAGCGCATTCACGCGCGCTTCATGGCCGGGCAGGACATGGCGCAGGTCCTGGACCGGGTGCTGGAATCCCTCGCCGCAGCGGGCGCGCTGGCGCTGGCAGACGGCGAGGTGTACAACCGGGACTGAGCGGCGGCGCCCCGCCCTGGCGCTTGCGCCTGCCCCGATCCCTTGCGAGGAAGTCGCCCATGCCTGCCTTTCCCGTCGCATTGCTCCAGCCGCTGGTCGCGCATCTCCTGCCCTCGGCCATCCACGCGCACGGCGCCGACCTGCAGATCGAACTGGCGCCCTTCGTGCTCGGCGGCGCGCCGGTGCGTACCGCGATCCGTCTCGATGGCGTGAGCCTGCCCTCGCAAAGCCTGGAAGGACTGGCAGGCCGGCGCCTGCTGTTCCCGCTCAACCCGGAGCCCGGCTATATCGACGGCTCGATCTACGTCGACGGCCGCCATCACGCGGTCGACGTCAGCGAGCTGCGCTTCGGCGAGCTCGACCCGCACGGCCTGCCCGTGACGCTTGAAGGCTGGATTCATTTCGACGACGGCGCCCGCTTCGACGACACCGCGCTAAGCCTGGCCGCCCACATTGCCC
>NZ_JBFTLX010000122.1:0-19758 GCF_056396665.1 Cupriavidus sp. 05T313
CCGCCAGGTTCATGCCCTTGGCGCCGGTCGGCGGGACGATATGCGCCGCGTCGCCGGCCAGGAACAGCCGGCCATATTGCATGGGCTCCACCACATGGCTGCGCATCGGCGTGATGCCCTTTTGCAGCACCGGGCCTTCGTTGAGCCGCCAGCCGTCGCCGGTCTCCAGGCGGGCGTGCAGCTCCTGCCAGATCCGCGCATCTGGCCACAGGGTGAGATCCTCGCCGGGACGGCATTGCAGGTAAAGCCGCGTGATCTGCGGCGAACGCATCGAGAACAGGGCAAAGCCGCGCGCATGACTGGCATAGATCAGCTCCCGCGCGGCTGGCGCGGCCTCGGCCAGGATGCCGAGCCAGGCAAAGGGATAGGTCCGCTCGAACACCYGCAGCGCGGATGCTGGAATCGCTCCACGCGAGACGCCGCGAAAGCCATCGCATCCGGCGATGAAATCGCAATGCAGCGTGTGGCGCCGCCCCCCGTGTGCAAACGTGACGCCGGGCGCCTTGCCATCGATGCCGTGCAGCGCCACGCCGCTGGCCTCGAACAGCAACGGCGCGCCATCCGCCAGGCGCGCGGCGATCAGGTCCCTGACCACCTCGTGCTGGCCGTACACGGTGATGGCACGGCCCCCGGTCGGCCCGGACAGGTCGATATGGTGGCGGCGTCCGCCGAACAGCAGGTCGATGCCGTGGTGGCGCAGGCCCTGGCGCTGCAGGCGCTCGCCCGCGCCGCAGGCCACCAGCAGGTCCACGGTGCCTTGCTCCAGCACGCCGGCGCGGATGCGCGCCTCGACGTGCTGGCGGCTGCGGTCCTCGATGACCACGGCATCGATGCCGGCGCGGCGCAGCAGATGCCCCAGCAGCAGGCCCGCCGGCCCGGCACCGATGATCGCTACCTGGGTGCGCATCGTGGTCTCCCGTCTCCCGTTCAGCCTCTTGCCACGGCCCCTGGCCGCGGCGCCCGGTCTTGGATGAGGGGCATTTTCAGGCGCTCGCCCCCAATTTGCAATCGGGGGTTCCGGCGATACCGCGCGGGCCGCCGGCGGAAGCAGGAAGGACGATCAGGCTGGCAGGATCGCCACGTACGCCAGGCCGGCGGCCAGGACTGCGCATAGGGGCGAATAGACCCGCGTGTCCAGCCGCGCAAACGGAGAGCCGGTGATGCGCTTGAAGAAACCAACCAGGCGGAAATCGCCCACCGCCCTCGCCAGCATGGCCACCGCCACCAGGCCGATGGCCCATTGCAGGAGCGGCCCCGTGGATGGCGCGGCGAACAGCCCGGCGCGCGCGGCCACCATCGATGCCACCACCGCCAGCCCGACGGCCACCATCAGCGTGCCGGTGCGCGAAGGCGTGAAAGCGGGAACCATCGCAGGCACCGCGGCAGCCCCTTCGCCTGGGGATACCTTGCGCGGAATGCGGGGCACCGCCGCATCCTTGGCCAGGGAGCCGCCCAACGCCCAGTAGACATGCACGCCGGCAAGCAACAGGTAGATGCAGACCAGCAGAAGAGCGACCAAAGCGACCATGGCAGCAGGATTCCTATCTGTGAGAAGATGCCCCGGACCGGGGCATCCAGCTTAATCCAGCCGGAGTGCGCGATGCGAAGCCGTGACCATATGCCGCAGCACCGGGAATCCCGGCCGCCAGAATCCGTGCCCACCAGCAAGGAGACCGTCATGCCATCTGATCGACGCAGCTTCCTGTGCCRCAGCATGCTGCTTGCCGCCGGCCTGGCCTTGCCCGTCGCCGCGCTCGCTGCCCCGCCCTCCCCGCCCCCCCTGCGCCGTGCGCTGCCCGGCGGCCGCGAAACGCTGCCGGTGATCGGCATGGGCACCGCCGATACCTTCAACGTGGGTACCGGGCCCGGCGAGCGCGCGCCGCTGGCCGAGGTCATGGCCCTGCTGCTGCAAACGGCCGGCCCGGTGATCGACACCGCGCCCAGCTACGGCAGCGCCGAGGCCGTTACCGGCGACCTGCTGCTGGATGCCAGCGCCCGCGCCAAGGTCTTCCTGGCCACCAAGATCTCGGCGTCGGCCGCCAACGCGCCGGCGCAGTGGGCGCAGTCGCTGCGCGACCTGCGTAGCGAAACCGTCGATCTGCTGCAGGTGCACAACCTGATCGACTGGCGCGACAACCTGCGCTTTATCCGCCAGTTGAAGGAACGCGGCAAGACGCGCTATACCGGTATCACCCACTACCGCGAGGACGCGCACGAGGCGCTGGCCCAGATCGTGCGCAGCGAACGCGTGGATTTTGTCCAGCTCAATTACTCGGTCGCCGAGCGCAATGCCGAACGCACGCTGCTGCCGCTGTGCCAGGAGCGCGGCGTGGCGGTGCTGGTCAATCGCCCGTTCCAGGACGGCCGGCTGTTCCGCGCGGTCAAGGACCGCCCGCTGCCACCCTGGGCCGGCGAGATCGACTGCGACTCCTGGGGCCAACTCTTCCTGAAATTCATTGTCAGCCATCCCGCCGTGACGGCGGCGATCCCCGCCACGTCGAAGCCCAGGAACATGCGCGACAACCTCGGCGCGGGCCTGGGCCGCATGCCCGATGCCCGCCAGCGCGAGCGCATCGCCGCGCTGCTGGCCTGAGCCGGTCATGGCCAGCACCACGCAAGCGGCCCGGCACGGCCTCGGCATCCAGCCCGGCGAAGGCAGCGCGGTGGCGGCCGGCTTCCTGTTCTTCTTCTGCCTGTTCGCCAGCTACTTCATGCTGCGTCCGGTGCGCGAGACCATGGGTATCGCCGGTGGTGTGCAGAACCTGCAATGGCTGTTCACCGCCACCTTCGTGGTCATGCTGGTGGCGATTCCCTGCTATGGCCTGTGCAGCGCGCGCCTGCCGCGCCGGCGCTTTGTGCCGTGGGTCTATGCGTTCTTTATCGCCAACCTGCTGGGCTTTGCCTTGGCCACGCGCGCCGCGCCAGACAGTATCTGGCTGGCGCGGGTGTTCTACGTCTGGCTGTCGGTGTTCAACCTGTTCGTGGTGTCGGTGGCGTGGAGCCTGATGGCCGATGTATTCCGTCCCGGCCAGGCGCGGCGCCTGTTCGGCCTGCTGGCCGCCGGCGCCAGCGCGGGCGGACTCGCCGGGCCGTTGCTCGGCGGCTGGCTGGTGCCGCGCATCGGCCTGACCGGGCTGATGCTGCTGTCCGCCGCGCTGCTGGCGGCCACGCTGCCCGGCGTGGGCTACCTGTTCGGCTGGCGCCGGCGCGCCGGTGCCGGTGTGCCGGCGGCGGACGATCCGGTCCCGGCTCAGGACCCGGCCCGGCCCATAGGCGGCGGGCTTTGGGCCGGCCTGACGCTGGTGGCGCGTTCGCGCTACCTGCTGGGCATCAGCCTGTTCGTGATCCTGCTGGCCACCGCCAGCACCTTTCTCTACTTCGAGCAGGCCAGGCTGGTGGCACAGACCTTTCCCAGCCGCACGCAGCAGACGCAGGTCTTCAGCGCCATCGACGCCATCGTGCAGGCACTGACCATTGTGGTGCAGGTGTTCTTCTCGGGCCGTGTCGCCAGGCGCTATGGCGTGACTTCCCTGCTCAGCGCGGTGCCGCTGGCGGTGGCGGCGGGCTTCCTGGTGCTGGCGCTATGGCCAGCCTTCGGCGTGCTGGCCGGCGTGATGATCCTGCGCCGGGTGGGCGAATATGCATTGCTGCGGCCGGGCCGGGAGATGCTGTTCACGGTGGTGGATGCCGAAACCAAATACAAGGCCAAGAACGTGATCGACACCGCCGTTTATCGCGCCGGCGATGCGGTCAGCGCCTGGATCAAGACCGCCATTGACGGGCTATCCGGCCACCCGGCCGTGGTGGCGCTCACCGGGGCTGCGCTGGCATTGGGATGGGCCTGGCTGGGATGGTGGCTTGGCCGCCAGCATGAAGGCCAGCACGGGACCGCATCGCCGGCGTCCACCGCCCGCCTGGCGGCGGCGCCTCGCGACCGGGGCGGTGCCTGAGTACGCTCGCCAGATACGCCGGGAGGCAAATGCGATACACGGTTCAGGTGTTTTCCTGCACTTCAGCCCCCGCATTTGCCGAGAGTTGTGACGATTGTGACGGATTATTTTTCGAGGAGTCCTGATGAAGTCCGGAATTTCGATGTACAAGGCAGCCGCCCTGCTTACCGCCCTGGCCATCAGTGGCATGGCCTGCGCCGCGCTGCCGCCGCCCGAGCCGCAAACGCCGCAAGGCGAGCGCGCCACGCAAAAGCCCCTGCCGCCACAGCCGCCGCGGCACAAGAAACACAGGAAGCACAAGCAAAAGGCTCCTGACAGGCAGGCCCCGGCGCCGCAGGCTGCCCCGGTACCCGACGCTTCGCCACCTCCGTCGCCGCCGAGTCCGGCGCCCTGATCGCCATGGCTCCAGCGTTACATCTGCTAACCGTGTGGACAGATTCCGGCGACGCCTGACCCCTAAGATGCCTGCAAGGCCAGCCGCTGTCACTGTCGCTGGCCCTCACATGCAGCCACAAGGAGTCAGTCATGCGCAAACCCAATCGTGCCGCCCGCATCGTCGGCGCAGGCCTGCTCACCGCCGCGCTGCTGGCCGCGGGTCCTGCCTCCGCACGCGGACGCGGCCACGGTGACGGCGACTCAGCCGGCGCTGTCGCGCTGGCCATCGGCGCCCTCGTCGGGCTGGCCGTGGTCGGTACCGCCGTGGCCAGCCAGCCGGTCGTCATGGCCGCCCCGCCCGCGCCGGCTTATGGGCCGGCTTATGGGCCGCCGCCGGGATATTGCTATCGCGATTACGATCGCGCTTATGTGCCATGCGCGCCACAGCCGGCGCCCTATTACTATCAGGAAGCGCCGCAGCCTCGATACCCAGGATACTGAGCGCGACGGCCCGTCAGATCCGGCGGGCCATGGCACCACCGGCATCCTCGCGCGCCCGCTGGCGCAAAAGCCGAGCCAGGCGCTCCCTGGTGCGGAACTGCGTTTCGAGATGGCGGTGCCGGATGCAGTGGCGCCGTTGTTGCGGGGACCGGCGCAGGCTGGCCCGTCTCCGGGCGGCATGGCGATCCTGCCGGGCGCCTTGCTCACGGGCGGCCCGCCAGCTCCAGGGCAAACACCATGCGCTGCAGCCACTTGCCGCTCTGCGCATCCATCTGGCCAAAGCGGCAGCCGAAATGGTTGTACGCCTCGTTGCCGTGCCATGCCTTTCGATGCCGCACCACCTGCAGCGCAAGCTTCATCGCACCCAGGTCGCCAAGATCCAGGCAGCATTGCGCGATGCTGGTCCCGACCGGCAACTGACCCGGTCCGATGCGCATGGAGCGCAAGCCCACCCCGGATACGGACAGGTCCGCGACTTCCATTTCCACAAGCTGGCCGTCGCTTAACAGGATCTGGCAGCGAAAGTCCCTGTCCTGCTGCAGGCGGACGCGAAAATGCCTGCGGCGCGGAACCATATAGATCCCGGCCGGCAAGGAAGCGAGAAACGCCGGTCCGCCGTCGAAGCGGGTGACTGCCGGCGTGGCGAACCGGAAGTGGAACGTGATATCGCCCAGCGATGCCGAGGCGGCCAGTTCGCTGGCGTTCAGGATCGCTTCCAGTTCCAGGCCGTTGCGGCACCAGGCAAGCACGCAGGTGCCTCTGGATGGGTCGACGGACAGAAAGCACGAAGCAACCCGCCACTCCTGCACAGGTTGAAGATGGAGCCGGGTACGCACGCGGGCCAGATCCTGCAGGATCTGAAGTATCCGGCCCGGATCGCTGAGCCGTTCGATATGGCTGCCAGCAGCCCACGGGAGCGGCAAAGGCGCGCCTAAGGCGTTCGAGGCCATGATGGTATTGCAGACTGGTCCGGGAACACTGCGGCGCTAGCGCTACGATTCATCGGGACTAACTCATTCAAGGTATTCGATCGGACGTTTCTCGCGACTTTCCAGCTTCGAGGGCATATTCGTTGCATCGCATGTTCCGTTGCATGCCGACCGCTCTAACGGCATTGCCAGACAGGTTCTTGAGAAATCCAGCGCTCTCTTCCCCATCTTTTCCATTCGGCGCCATTCCGCCCTTCCCCGGCGGGCTAAAGATTTGATCGCTCCCGCCGTTAGGAGTCGTTTCGCGGTCACATTTCTTTCCGCTTTCGCTTGCCAGCCTGGGCCTGACTCCGCGCCGGGCCGACGCCTCGCGTCAGATCGTTCACCAGCCATTCCAATCCATGAATAGACTTGACTCCGCTTCGACCAACCCGCCGTCATCGGACGGGTTCCAGTACGCCCTTGAGGGTGAGATCCACGCGATACTGGACATCCTGGCCATGCAGGAGCGCAGCCTCGACTTGCGCTTGCCGGACGGGCGCACACTGCACACGAAAGTACTGTCCGTGGATGGGCCAGCCCGCACGTTTACGCTCCAGGGATACGTCAGCRAGCCTGACAATGAGGCAGTACTGGCCTGCGCGCAAAGCGAACTTTCGACTGTCCTGGATGATGTGTCGCTCACGCTTTGCCTGGGCGCCCCGGCCCGCTCCCTGTTCTCCGGCGCCGCCGCGTTCTCGGTGCCGTTCCCGGAAAAACTGTCCCAGGTGCAACGGCGGCGGGACTACAGGGCGGAGACGCTGGATTACCAGTACACATTCGAGGCCGAGTTGCCTGACGGCACCGGACTCATCCTGGACATTGCCGATCTTTCGGCGTCCGGGGTGGGCCTGCGCTCGCGCACACCAGGTACGAATGCCCTGGCCGTCGGGACGTTGCTGCCCAAAGGCAGGCTGCGCTTTGGCACGCTGGCAAGCCTGGAGATGGGGGTTCGCGTGGTACGTTACCAGTCGGTGCATACCGACGGCGATGCGGTACACCACTACGGCTGCGAATTTGTCGCGTTCGAGCAGGGCGCCCTGCTCGATTGACCGGAGTCATTCAACTGGAGTCATTCATGTCCCACCCGCATCGCGTCGTTGGCGCCCTGCTGCTTTCGATGTTTTCGCTTACCGCACTGGCACATGAATCGCTGTGCGCGGCGGCCGAGAATGTTGCGTTCTCATGCACGGTCAAAGGCAACAAGGTTGTATCGCTTTGCGCTTCGCCGGATCTTTCCAAAACGAAAGGGTACGTGCAGTACCGCTTTGGAAAAAAGGGGGCCGTCGAGCTTGCTTACCCGAAACTCACGGATGATCCGCGCAAGCACTTCCGGTGGGGCGTCACCGCTTACTCAGGTGGCGGCACCGATTACTTCCGGTTCTCCAACGGGGGCTACGACTATGTGGTCTACGCCGGCAGCGGCAAGGGCTGGGAAAAGGAAGGGCTTGTCGTCGAGAAGGACGGCAAGCGCGTCGGCAGCTTACCCTGCCGTGACGGAGGGCTAGGTCCGGACAACTGGGCGGTGATGTATTCCGCAGGTTTGCCGGAGCTGGATCAGAGCAAGCCATCGGATCAATTCGATATGCCCTGACCCTGCCATGACCCTGCCCTGACCCTGCCCCGATCCAGGCAAGGGGCGGCAGCGCGCGCTGGTCGACCCTGCGCTGGCCGCGTCGGCCAGTCGGAATCTCTCCGGGCCGATGCCAAAACCCTGGCCGAACCGGCATCCGGACTGCAGCCGCCCGGTCAGCCGTCCCGCCCCGCGCAACCCACGATTTCGGCCAAACAAGGGGCGCCCGAGGCCAAATCCGCCGCCTCGGGCATCCGCGGCCAACCGCGTGGGCGTATAGTCGTCGCTGACCAACGGTGCCGTGCCTGGCTCGTCCCGCACGGCACTGGTATGCGTCCCCAGACATCGGGCCGGCACGCAAGTTGCCACCACTACCAAGGACAACATCATGAAGACCAAAGCCGCCATCGCCTGGAAGGCCGGTGCCCCGCTGACCGTGGAAGAAGTCGACCTGGACGGCCCGCGCGCCGGTGAAGTGCTGGTGGAGATCAAGGCCACCGGCATCTGCCATACCGACTACTACACGCTGTCCGGCGCCGATCCTGAAGGCATCTTCCCGGCCATCCTGGGCCACGAAGGCGCAGGCATCGTTACCGACGTGGGCCCCGGCGTGACCTCGCTCAGGCCCGGCGACCATGTGATCCCCCTGTACACGCCGGAATGCCGCCAGTGCAAGTTCTGCCTGTCSCGCAAGACCAACCTGTGCCAGGCCATCCGCGCCACGCAGGGCAAGGGCCTGATGCCCGACGGCACCTCGCGCTTCTCCATCGACGGCAAGCCGATCTTCCACTACATGGGCACCTCCACCTTCGCCAACCACATCGTGGTGCCGGAGATCGCCCTGGCCAAGATCCGTCCGGATGCCCCTTTCGACAAGGTTTGCTACATCGGCTGCGGCGTGACCACCGGCGTGGGCGCGGTGCTGTTCACSGCCAAGGTGGAAGCCGGYGCCAACGTRGTGGTGTTCGGCCTSGGCGGCATCGGCCTGAACGTGATCCAGGCGGCCAGGATGGTGGGCGCGGACAAGATCATCGGCGTGGACCTGAACCCCGGCCGCGAGGCCATGGCCCGCAAGTTCGGCATGACCCACTTCATCAACCCGAACGAGGTGGAGAACGTGGTGGACCATATCGTGCAGCTGACCGATGGCGGCGCCGACTATTCCTTCGAATGCATCGGCAACACCAAGGTCATGCGCCAGGCGCTGGAGTGCTGCCACAAGGGCTGGGGCAAGTCGATCATCATCGGCGTGGCCGAGGCCGGCGCGGAGATCTCCACCCGCCCGTTCCAGCTGGTCACCGGCCGCGAATGGAAGGGCTCGGCCTTCGGCGGCGCGCGCGGCCGCACCGATGTGCCGAAGATCGTCGACTGGTACATGGACGGCAAGCTCAATATCGACGACCTGATCACCCACACCCTGCCGCTGGAGCGCATCAACGAGGGCTTCGACCTGATGAAGCGCGGCGAGTCGATCCGCTCCGTGGTCCTGTACTGAGGCCCGCCATGCTCGAACTACTCTCAGAGCACGGCTGCTTCGGCGGCGTGCAGCGCTTCTATCGGCACGCCTCGACGACCATCGGCCTGCCGATGCGGTTCTCGGTATTCCTGCCGGCGCAGGCATTGATCCAGCCCGAACGGCGCCTGCCCGCGCTGTTCTACCTGGCCGGCCTGACCTGCACCGAGGAAACCTTCATGATCAAGGCCGGCGCCCAGCGCGTTGCCGCCGAGCATGGCCTGATCCTGGTGGCGCCCGATACCAGTCCGCGCGACACCGGCATCGCCGGCGAGGCGCAGGCATGGGATTTCGGCGCGGGAGCGGGTTTCTACCTGGACGCCACGCAGGCGCCCTGGAGCCAGCACTGGCGCATGGAAAGCTATGTGGCGCAGGAGTTGTTCGACCTCGTCACCACCGCGCTGCCCGCCGATCCGCAGCGTGTCGGCATCTTCGGCCATTCGATGGGCGGGCATGGTGCGCTGGTGCTGGCGCAGCGCCATCCCGGCCGCTTCCGCTCGGTGTCGGCCTTCGCGCCCATCGCCGCGCCCATGCGCTGTCCGTGGGGCGAGAAGGCCTTTAACGGCTATCTGGGCGAGGACCGCGCAAGCTGGGAGCAGTACGACGCCTCGGCGCTGATGCGGCGCCAGGCCAGCGCGCCCTTCCCACGCGGCATCCTGGTCGACCAGGGCCTGGCCGACAAATTCCTCGCCGAACAGCTCTACCCCGAAGCCTTCGAGGCCGCCTGCGCCGCCGTCGGGCAGCCGCTGCTGCTGCGCCGGCACGAGGGCTACGACCACGGCTATTACTTCATCTCGACCTTCATCGAGAACCATATCCGGCATCACGTAGCGCAACTCTGACYATGTGCGGACGGGCTGGACCCCGCCCGTCCGCCTGAACAAGGCATCATGAGCAACCTGACCACCATCGAACTCAAGGCCTTTGTGCCCGCCCGGGATTTCGCGCTATCCAGGCAGTTTTACCAGGACCTGGGTTTCGTCATGCCATGGAGCGACGACAACCTGGCCTACCTGCATCACGGAAAGTGCTGCTTCATGCTGCAGAACTTCTATGTGAAAGAGCTGGCCGAAAACCTGATGATGCATTTGCTGGTGGAAGATGTGCAGGCCTGGTGGGACAAGGTCAATGCACAGGATATCGGCGGGCGCTACGGCGTCAGGCTCGTGCCGCCACAGGACCAGCCCTGGCAGATGCGCGACTTCGTGCTGCTCGATCCGTCCGGGGTGTTGTGGCGTATCGGGCAGAACCTGGAGTAAGCGCCGGTGCAGGCGGCGCCGCCTGGTAATACGTTGAAACACGCCGGCGCCCGATGAAACGGAATCCGCCGTGCGACGCCTTGCGTTGCGGCGGGCCGCGCTGGTAGTGTCCTGGATCGCTGTCACCGCGTCATCCGAACGCGGCTTGCGGCCAGCCGAAGGACTTCAACATGACCCGCAGCGCCCGCGCTTTTCGCCTGATTCCCGTGGTGGCCACGCTATTGTTGTCACCCGCCGCCTTCGCGCAGGGTTCACCCGCGGCTGGCGACGAAGCCATGAACGCCATCCAGAGCAACTTTGCGCGCATGACGCCTGCGCCGCGCACGGTGGACAGCATCAATCAGGAACTGAAGCAGAACCATGCCGCGCCGATCGGCGCCAGCGGACGTGGCGGCAGCCGCGGCCGGGGCCGCCAGCGCTCGCAGGACAGCGCCCAGAACGGCCCGGGCGGCACTGCGGCCGATACGCCAGCAAGCCAGGATACGGGGCTGCACGCCAACGCGCCGGGCGCTACGCAGGCGGCCGCGGCGGCTTCAGGCAACCAGTAAAGCCGCGCCTATCGCTGCGCCACCCCGAAACGCTCGCGGTAGTCCCGCGGCGTAATGCCCATCTGGCGCAGGAACGCGCGCCGCAGCCCCTCGTCCGAACCAAATCCGGTGCGCGCGGCAATGGACTTGAGCGGCAGCTCGCCTTGTTCAAGCAGCCGCCGCGCCCCTTCGATGCGCGCCGACTCGATAAACGCCATCGGGCTGCTACCCGTCTCCCGCGCGAACACGCGCCGGAAATTGCGCTCGCTCATCGCCACCCGGCCCGCCATCTCCGCCATCGTGAAGTCGTGCGTCAAATCCGAGAGTATCCAGTCCTGCACCCCGCGAATGCCGGCGTGGCTGGTGGCCTGGCTGGCCAGATGCAGGCTGTACTGCGATTGCCCCCCTGGACGCTTGAGGTAGACCACCAGTTCACGCGCGAGGTCTAGCGCCAGTTCGCGGCCAAGGTCTTCCTCGACCACGGCCAGCGCCAGGTCGATGCCCGCAGTCACCCCGGCCGAGGTCCACAGGTTGCCCTGGCGCACAAAGATGGCGTCCGCATCCACTTCCACCGCCGGAAAGCGCTGGCGCAGCAGCGCGGCCACGCCCCAGTGCGTGGTGGCCCGGCGCCCGTCGAGCAGGCCCGCGGCGGCCAGGAAGAAGGTGCCCGAACACAGCGCAATCAGCCGCCCGATGCGCGGCGCCACCGCGCGCGCCCAGGGCACGATGCCCTGGGCTTCGTCCATGGCGCGCTCGATATCGCGCGCGCCCACGATCAGGGCGATGTCCGGCAGCAGCACGGTATCGAGCCGGGCCGTGGCCTCCAGCGTCATCAGCGTGTCGGAGCGCACCGGGCCGGTTTCCAGCGCGACGATCCGGGTGGCGTAGGCCGGTGGCTGCCCGCGCTGGGCCAGGCGCACATTGGCGTAGTCGAACACCGTCATGGGGCCGACCGCCTCCATGGCCTTGAATCCGGGGTACACCACGATATCCACCCGCCGTGGGGCGGCGACTGCCTGCGCTTGCATCGATCTGACCGGAATGGAAAGCGGCGATCTTACCCCACTGCCGGCCACGCCCTCGCGCCGGTACAAGCATATGCAGCCGCCGCATTAGTCGGTGGGCGTGCAAGCTTGTGCCAACAAATTCGTTCTGTTGCAGTGAACCAGTTCTTAGCATGGTGCATATCGTCCACATCCCGCAGCCTACCGAGGAGTGTCATGCACCAAGAGCCAGAGCAGCCGTCCGCAGTCAACCGTTCCTCGCCCGAGGGCAATCCGCGCAGCACGGGCGCCCTGAACCGCCGCGGCTGGCTGCAGGCCGCCGGCGCGCTCGCCATCGCCGGCGGCGTCGCGCCCTTTATCTGGACCTCCAGGGCCAGCGCCGCCACCGGCCAGCTCAAGCCGGTCAAGCTGGCCTGGAACGCCAGTTCCGTGTGCCTGGCGCCGGTTGCCGCGGCGCTGAAGGAAAACATCTTCCGCAACCACGGGCTGGACGTGGAGCTGATCAACTTTGGCGGCTCGACCGACCAGTTGCTCGAAGCCATTGCCACCAGGAAAGCGGACGCCGGCGTGGGCATGGCGCTGCGCTGGCTCAAGCCGCTCGAGCAAGGCTTCGACGTCAAGCTGACGGCGGCCACCCACGGCGGCTGCATGCGGCTGCTGACCCTGAGCAACTCGGGCGTGACCGACCTGAAGAGCCTCAAGGGCAAGACCGTGGCCGTCAGCGACATGGCCAGCCCGGCCAAGAACTTCTTTTCCATCCTGCTGGCCAAGCGCGGCATCGACCCCGTGCGCGATGTGCAGTGGCGCCAGTACCCGGCCGACCTGCTCGGCATCGCGCTGGAAAAAGGCGAAGCCCAGGCCGCCGCCGACGGCGACCCGCGCACCTACCTGCTGCGCAAGGAGCGCGGCCTGGTCGAGGTCGCCACCAACCTGTCGGACGAATACGCCAACCGCGCCTGCTGCGTGCTCGGCATTCGCGGCAGCCTGATCCGCGAGGACAGGCAGACCGCCTCGGCGCTCACCCACGCCGTGCTGCAGGCGCAGGACTGGACGGTGGCCAATCCCGCAGGCGCGGCGCGGCATTTCGCCGAGTTCGCCAAGGTGCCGCAGGCCGATGTGGTGGCCATGCTCAAGAGCCATACGCACGGCCACCATCCGGTGGGCGCGGACCTGAAGAAGGAGCTGGCGCAATACACCGACGAACTCAAGCTGGTGTCGGTGATCCGGCCCGGCACCGATTCCAGCAAATTCGCGGAGCGCATCTATGCCAACGTTCTCGGCTGACGGGCAGCGCGGTGCGCTGGACAGCGCACAGGCGCTTGCCGGACACGATGCCTTCGACGCGCCCGATGACTTCCTGGCCTTGCCCGCGCCCGCGATCCCGCGTGTCTGGCTGGCCGGCGCACTGGCCGCGGCGGCCTGGCTGGCCGTCGCCGCCGTGGTGAAGTTCTGGCCCGAGCCGGAAGACTGGCCACTGACGCATGAAACCGCCTCGCTGTTCGCGGGTATCGCCGCCGTGCTGCTGGTGCTGGCATTCGTGCAGCACCGGCTGGGCGGCATCGGCGCCGCGCTGCGCCGTGCCGGACCGTGGCTGCTGGTGCTCGCGGCGCTGACGCTGATCTGGGAACTGGTGACCGCCAAGCTGGGCCTGTTGCCGCGCCCCTTCTTCGCGCCGCCGCAAGCGCTGCTTGAAGTGTTTCTCGAGGACTATGCGCGGCTGGCCGACGCGGTGGCGCACTCGCTGCGCCTGCTGGCCACCGGCTACCTGCTGGGCGCGCTGGCGGGCTTCCTGACCGGCGTGGCCATCGGCTGGTCGAGCCGCGCCGGCTACTGGGTCCACCCGGTGCTGCGCCTGCTGGGGCCGCTGCCGGCCACGGCATGGCTGCCGATCGTGTTCTTCGCCTTTCCCAGCAGCGCCAGCGCGGCCACCTTCCTGGTGGCGCTGGCGACCTGGTTCCCGGTCACGGTGCTGACGTGGTCTGGCGTGGCGGCGGTGGACCCGGCGTATTACGACGTGGCCCGCACCCTCGGTGCCAAAGAGCGCTTCCTGGTGCTGAAAGTCGCCGTGCCCGCGGCGCTGCCGAGCGTGTTCGTCGGCCTGTTCATGGGCCTGGGCGCATCGTTCTCGGTGCTGGTGGTGGCCGAGATGCTGGGTGTCAAGTCCGGCCTGGGCTGGTACCTGCAATGGGCCCAGGGCTGGGCCGCCTACGCCAGCATGTACGGCGCGCTGCTGGTGATGGCGATCCTGTTCTCAGGGCTCATCACCTTGCTGTTCCGCTCGCGGGACCGCCTGCTGGCCTGGCAAAAAGGAGTGGTCAAATGGTAAGCGCCGTGCTCGACGAACCCGCCCGGGCCCAGCCTGCGCAAGCTGCCATCGACACGGCCGGCGCCGCCGGCAACGGCGTGCGCCTGACCATCGACCAGGTCAGCCATCATTTCACGCTGCGCGACCAGGTGCTGCCGGTGCTCAGCCGCGTCAGCCTGACTGCGGAGCCGGGCGAGTTCGTTGCCCTGCTCGGTCCCAGCGGCTGCGGCAAGTCCACCCTGCTGCGGCTGGTGGCCGGGCTGGAGCCGCCACGGCGCGGCACGCTGGCGGTGGATGGCGTACCGATCGGCGGGCCTGACCCGAGCCGGGTGGTGGTGTTCCAGGACCCCACGCTCTACCCGTGGCGCACCGTATGGGACAACGCCGCGCTCGGCCTGGAAGCGCGCGGCTTGCTCGGCAGCCAGCGCGCCCGCGTGGACGATGCGCTGGCACGCGTGGGCCTGACCGACTTCGCCCGCGCCTATCCGCGCCAGCTGTCCGGCGGCATGGCGCAACGCGCCGCGCTGGCGCGCGCTCTGGTCAACGAGCCGCGCCTGCTGATCCTCGACGAGCCGCTGGGCAAGCTCGATTCGCTGACGCGCCTGAGCATGCAGGGCGAGCTGGTAGCGCTGTGGCAGCGCTCGCGCTTTACCGCGCTGCTGGTTACGCACGACGTGGAGGAAGCGCTGCTGCTGGCCACGCGCGTGATCGTGTTCAGCGAACGCCCCGCCCGCATCACGGCGGAACTCAGGATCGACCGCGACTATCCGCGCCATCGCGACGACCCCGAACTGATCCGGCTGCGCCGCGAGATCCTCGGCCTGCTGGGGCTGGGCCAGGGATGGTAAGCCAACGCAGGCGAGGCGGCCATGCCCGATGAGCTCTGGCATCTGCACGGCACCTGGTGGCTGGGGCCCGACCCGCTACCAGGCGGCATGGCGGACGGCATGCGTACGCGTAGCCTGCCGCGCTTGCCCTCTGGCATCCCGGCGGCGACAAGGCGCATGGCGGGCGTGATCGCCCTGGCGGCTTGCGCGATCGCCCTGCCGCTTTGGCTCTTCGCCGGCACGCCGTGGCAATCGCACGCCGAACCCGGTCCCCTGCTGCGCCAAGCCCAGGCGCGTGGCGAACTGGTGGTGGGCGTGCATGTGTATCCGCGCCCGACGCCGCCGGGCCGGCCGCTGGTGGCAAAACCCGATCCGGGTGAAGCCGGGCTGGCCGCGGAACTGGGCCGTGCACTGGGCGTCCCGGTCAGGCTGCGGCATTTGCCGGTAGCCAGCGCCGGCGGCAACGAGCACCCCGCTATCGATCTCGCTTTTGGCGCGGCGGCGGACGGCGCGTATCCTCGCGCAGCCTCGGTACGGGCACCAGGCACGCCTCGCGGCACTTTGCTGACCCTGCGCTTCGCGCCGGTAAGCCGGCTCGATGCGCTCGACGGCAAGACCGCCTGCGTGAGCGAAGGCAGCCCTTTCCAGGCGCTCCTGACCCGAGCTGGCGCCGGGCTTCGCCGCTACCCCTCGCCGCTGCAGTCGCTGCTGGCGTTCCGCCGTGGCGAGTGCGCGGCGGTGGCGGAAGATGCCGCGCTGATCGCGCGCGTGATGCGCTTGCCGGAATGGCGCTTCTTCGCGGCGGCGCCGCTGCTGCTCGATGGCGAGGGCGCGACGCTGACGCTGCGCCAGCCTGACGCGCAATCGGCGCGCTACCTGGAGCACTGGCTGGCGCGCTGGCAACGCGACGGGCGGCTTGCACGGCTGCGAGATGCAGCCGCCGGCGACGCCGCCTTCAACATGATGCTGGTCGAGAGCGGGCTGATCTGCCATTGAACATCCACCAGACAAAACAGGAGCAAGAATGCATTTGAAACCCACCGGCACGACCAGCCGGCRGCGGATTTCGGAGTGGCATCGCGAAAGCGGCTTCACGCCCGCCGCGCCAACCCCCGATGCCACCGGTACGGCCGGCGCGGCGCGTCCCCTGCGCACGGACGAAGCCTTGCGCGCATTGTCCGCGCGCTTTGCCGCACGCGCCGCCACGCATGACCGCGACGCCACCTTTGCCTTCGAGAACATCGCCGAACTCCACCAGCTCGGGCTGCTCGACCTCACCGTGCCGCGCGCGCTCGGCGGTGCCGGCGCCGGGCTGGCGGAAGCGCGCCGCGTGGTCCATCACGTGGCTGCGGGCGATCCGTCCACGGCACTGGTGCTGGTGATGCAGATCCTCGGCCATCGCAACCTGGCGCAGGACACGCAATGGCCGGCTGACATCCGCGAACAGGTGCAACGCAGCGCGGTGGAACAAGGCGCGCTGATCAATTCCCTGCGCGTGGAGCCCGCGCTGGGCTCTCCCGCGCGCGGCGGCCTGCCGGCCACGGTGGCGCGCCGGCAGGGCGACGGCTGGCTGCTGTCGGGCCACAAGATCTATTCCACCGGCATCCCGGCGCTGAGCTGGCTGGCCGTATGGGGCCGCACCGACGAGCCCAGCCCGCGCACCGGTGTGTTCCTGGTGCCGCGCGACGCGCCCGGCATCACCGTGTTGCCTACCTGGGACCATCTCGGCATGCGCGCCACCGGCAGCCACGACGTGGTCTTCGACAACACCCCGCTGTCCGCCGCCCATGCGGTCGACCTGCGCCTGCCCGAAGCCTGGGCGGAACGCCATGACCCGGCCTGGGCCGTGTGGACATCCACCCTGCTCGGCACGCTGTACAACGCCGTGGCGCACAGCGCCCGCGACTGGTTTGTCGCGTGGCTCAACCTGCGCGCCCCCGGCAGCCTGGGCGCGCCGCTGGCCACGCTGCCACGCTTCCAGGAAGCGGTGGGCCGCATCGACAGCTGGCTGCTGGCCAACCGCATCCTGCTGGACCGCTTCAGCGCCGATGCCGATGCCGGCGCGCCGGCCAGCGCCACGGACAGCAACCTGCTCAAGCTCAACATCACCGACAACGCCATCGCCGCCGTCGAGCTTGCGGTCAGGCTCGCCGGCAACCCCGCCTTGTCGCGCGGCAACCCGCTTGAGCGCCATTACCGCAACGTGCTGTGCAGCCGCATCCATACCCCGCAGAACGACGCCATCCTGGTGAGCGCCGGCGAGCAGGCGCTGCGCGCCGCGGCACACGCCAACCCGCCCGGCACCAACGCCTGAGACCATCATGACCCGACCCGATTCCCAGCCACGCCGCATCGCCATCGTGGGAGGCGGCATGGCCGGCACCCTGACCGCCATCCGGTTGCTGCGCGACAGCAGCGCACCGCTCGCCATCCACCTGTTCGAGCCGCGTGCCGAGCCGGGGCGCGGGCTGGCCTACAGCACGCAAGACCCGGCGCACTACCTCAACGGGCCCGCGCTGAACTTCAGCCTTCACCCCGATGCGCTGGAAGACTTCTCGCAATGGCTGGTGCGCCATGGTCACGCCGCCCCCGCCGAGGCCGACAACGCCTTCGCTCCGCGCGGCGTGTACGGCGACTACCTGCAAGACACCCTGGCGCGCGCGCTGGCAGGCGCGGCCGGGCACGCCACGCTGGAACATGTGCGAGCGGAAATCACCGACGTGACCATCGGCGTGCCGCACCGCGTGCGCAGCGCCGACGGCCGCGCCTGGGATACGGACCACATCGTGCTGGCCACCGGCGTGCAGCCCGCGCGGCCGGCGCTGGCGCAAGACGACGCGCTCGAAGCCGATGGCCGCTACGTGCCGGACCCCTGGCAGCCCGAAGCACTGGCCCGGCTCGCGAACGCACGCGAGATCGCCCTGATCGGCACCAGCCTGACCATGCTCGACGTGGTCGCCACGCTGGAGCGCCTCGGCTTCACCGGCACCTACCACGCGTTCTCCCGGCGTGCGCTGGTACCCTGGCTGCGCCACAACGCCGGCCCCTGCGACGACTTCCTGGCCGCAGCGGGACCTGTAGCGCTGGCCGCGCCCACCGCGCGCGACGTGGTCCGGCGGGTGCGCCGGCAAAGCGCTGCACTGACGGCGCAAGGCCTCGACTGGCAAAGCGTGCCGCCCGCGCTGCGTACCTACATCGGCCCGCTGTGGGCGGCCGCCAGCGTGCCGGAGCGCCAGCGCTTCCTGCGCCATGTGCGGCCCTTCTGGGACAACCTGCTGCACCGCGCCGCGCCGCCCACGCATGCGGTATTCGAGGCGGTGCGCGCACAGGGACGCCTGCACGTACACGCCGCCCGCGTCACCGCACTGGCGCCGGCCGATGACGGGAACACCGCGAGCGGCTGGCAGCGTGGCGGTCACGGGAGCGAGGGAAGAAGCCACCGCGTGGCCCTGCACCTGTCGCGCCCGCTGCCCGCGCCCTCCACTGTGGACGCGGCCATCAACTGCACCGGCGCGGAGTACGGCTGGCACGCAGGCAACACCCGGCCCCTGGTGCGCAGCCTGCTGGCGCGCGGCCTGGTGCGGCCGGCGGCAGCCGGGTCTGGCCTCGACGGCGACGCGCGCGGCCGCGTATTCGATCGCGGCGGCCGCCTCGTGCCCGGCCTCAGCACGCTGGGCGCACCGCTGCGCGGGGCATTGTGGGAGTCGGGCACCATCATCGACGTGCGCAACCAGGCCGCAGCGCTGGCGGCACGGCTGGTGGAGGAACTCGGACTGACGGCCGAGACCGAGGCGCAGGCGGCCTAGCCGGCCGGCATCCGGCCAAGGGCACGCGCAGCCTGATTCAGCCAACGCTTGCCAAAGGCATCCGGTGCTGGCATATAATCCCGTCCGGGCGCCGGCAGGGCGCCCGCTCCCGCAAAAGCCAGCGCACCTGCCTGCCCGTACCGTACGGCGCCGAGCGATCCAGCCCGGCACCGCCAGTTCGTTGCAAGAACCACAACGTTGACCTTTTTTGCCGCCGCGGGAAACGGCATTGCAAGGACATGACATGTGGCTCACAACGCTCAACGCTCCATCCCGCCTTCCCAATAGCGATTTCCTGCGCCGCCATGCACGCAGGCTGTTGCGCCAGCTCCACGCCGGAGAAGCCATGCAGGCGCTACCGGTAATCCGGCGCATCCACCGCGAGCAGGTACGCGCGCAAAGCGTCGCGGAACTCTACCGGCTGCGCCACACACTACAGCTCAAGCACTGCCTGCAACTGCTGGCGGCCGAACTGGGCTACGCCGGCTGGTCCGCGTGCAAACGCGACATCGACGGCCGCCCCGCCAGGGTACTGGACCGCTACCGTCTCGACCTCGGCGAGTTCGGCGACTACCAGCAACTCTGGTTCGCCGACCGGCAAGGCGCCCAGGCATGGCAAGCGTCCAACGGCGGTTACGTGGTCACGTATGGTGAACAAGCGGCGGTGCTGCTGACGGGCAACGCCATGCCGGCGATGCGTGACTGACCGGGGGAGAACCACGGCTCGGGCCGAAGACCCTGAGAAATAGAGGTAGCAAGGGATTCCTGCCGGCCCGGGAACGGGCCGGCGCTATTTTCGCCTTCCATGCGTAACCTCATCCGCAGGTAGTTCGAGGAGGCGGCGCATCTTCTGGCCGCGCCGGATCGTGAACAGCGTGTCTCAGAAACTCAACTGCATCAATTGCAGTCGGCACGCCAAGTCCTGCGTGACCCCAGCGGCCATTGGCAGGCATGCCCGCAACGTGATTCGTATCGAGTTAGTGTGCAGGCGTCGACCGGCCGCCAAGAAAAGGCCGGTCGCACGCCAGTTGAGCGCAGTAGCCTGCCCCCCTTCAGGTCACCGCTCGGGTGGCAAGCTGCGAAAGCGGGTGACATGGGCGCGAGCCCCTGTTCGCTGAAAACTCGGTTGGCGCATGAAGTGGAGCCGCGA
>NZ_JBFTLX010000123.1:0-19720 GCF_056396665.1 Cupriavidus sp. 05T313
CGGTGTACCGCCGCGACGAAAGCGATGCCCAGCGCCACCACCAGGAACTGCAGGTCGCGGCCGGCATCCACTCCGCGCTGGATGCCAACCGTTTCCGCCTGTTCGCGCAGGAGATCCGCGCGCTGCAGGATGACAGCGCGCCAGRCAGCCATATCGAGATACTGGTGCGGATGGTCGACGAACAGGGCAAGCTGGTCATGCCGGGGGCGTTCATCCCCGCCGCCGAGCGCTACGACCTGATGGGCCACGTGGACCGCTGGGTGATCCACCACGTGCTAAGCGAATTCGGCGAGCGCCTGGCCGCGGTGCCCTCGCTCACGGTGGCCATCAACCTGTCCGCCAACTCGCTGGGCGAGCCCTTCCTGCTGCCGTTCCTGCATGCGGAGCTGCACGAATCGGTGCTGCCGGCCACCCGGATCCAGCTGGAGATCACCGAGACCGCGCTGATCAACAACATGGCGGCGGCCAATCGCCTGGTGACCGAAATGCGCACCGCCGGCTGCACCGTCGCGCTGGACGACTTCGGCGCGGGCCTGTCCTCGTTCTCCTATCTCAAGCAGTTCCCGGTCGACTACCTCAAGATCGACGGCAGCTTCATCCGGCATCTCGCCGGCAGCGCGGTGGACCGCGAGATCGTCAGCTCCATCAACGACATCGGCCATCGCCTGGGCATGCTCACGGTGGCCGAATCCGTGGAGGACGAACTGACCCTGCAGGCTTTGCGCGCCATCGGCGTGGATTACGCCCAGGGCTATGTGATCGGGCGGCCGATGCCGCTGGAACAGTTCCTGGAAAGCTGCCCGACCCAGCCGGTGAATAACGGCTAGATCACTCGCGCGGATGGGTTGCCGGCGGCTCACACGCCGCCACATGCCCCCTTCACCACTTGTCACCCGTGATCGCGTTCGGATTTCCGAACGCGATTTGCGCCAGCACGCACGGAAAACCGAACCGCGCGCCGGGATCACATTAATTTCCCCTTGTTTTTCAGTGGCTTAGCCGGTGCCGGCGGCGCCGCTGGCCTGGCACGCCTCGTGCGAGGTATGCGCCCGCCCCAAGTGGCGATACAGGTTGACGGTCGGCTCCCCCGCGCCGCCCCGAGCCAAAAACAATGGAGGAAACATTGTCAGACCCCGCCTTGCCAATCTTGCCCGCCAGCGCGGCGGGCACCGGGCACGCACTGCCCCGCTGATCGGCTGGCCCCCGGATGCCAGGCTCGCCTGGATTCCCGGACGCCCCGATTCGCTGATTTTCCCGGCTGAGGCCGTATGGCGCCCCCCCCCAAGGACCGCGGCGCCATGCCAGAAGGCTGCCAGCCACCCCCCGCAAAATAGCCGTCCGGCCACTGGCTGGACGCATCGGCCTGAATTCTGATGAAACTGAACCGACTGCCCACCCTGATTTTCATTGCGATGCTGCTCGGCGTGCTGGCCGGCACGGCGGCCCACAACCTGGCTCCTGACCCTGCCGCGGCCAAATCCATCGCCAACAACCTGTCCATCCTCACCGATGTATTCCTGCGCATGATCAAGATGATCATCGGGCCGCTGGTGTTCGCCACCCTGGTCAGCGGCATCGCCAGCATGGGCGACGGCAGGGCTGTCGGACGCATCGGCATGAAGGCGATGGCATGGTTTATCGCCGCCTCCATCACCTCGCTGCTGCTGGGCCTGTTGATGGCCAATGTGCTGCGGCCGGGCGACGGGATGAACCTGGCGCTGCCGGCGGCCGATGCCGCCTCCAACCTGAAGACCGGGGCGCTCAACCTGCGCGATTTCATCTCGCACATGTTCCCCAAGAGCTTCGTCGAGGCCATGGCCACCAATGAGATCCTGCAGATCGTGGTGTTCTCGCTGTTCTTCGGCTTTGCGCTCGGCACGCTCAAGGACGGCGTGGGCAAACCCGTGCTGGCCGGCATCGAGGGCCTCTCGCACGTGATGCTGAAGATCACCAACTACGTGATGGCCTTCGCCCCGGTCGGCGTATTCGGCGCGGTCGCGGCGGTGATCACCGCCGAAGGCCTGGGCGTGCTGGTCGTGTACGCCAAGCTGCTGGGCGCGGTCTACCTGTCGCTGGCGCTCCTGTGGGTGGCGCTGATCGCCGGGGGCTACTACTTCCTGGGCCGCGATGTGTTCCGCCTGCTCAAGATGGTGCGCGCGCCGCTGATGATCGGTTTCGCCACCGCCAGCAGCGAATCGGCCTACCCGAAGGTGATCGAGCAACTGGGCCGCTTTGGCGTCAAGGAGCGCATCACCGGCTTCGTGCTGCCGCTGGGCTACTCGTTCAACCTGGACGGCTCGATCATGTACACCTCCTTCGCCGCGCTGTTCGTGGCGCAGGTGTACGGCATCCACCTGTCGCTCTCGCAACAGATCACCATGCTGCTGGTGCTGCTGGTCACCAGCAAGGGCATCGCCGGCGTGCCGCGCGCCTCGCTGGTGGTGGTCGCCGCCGTGCTGCCGATGTTCGGCCTGCCTGAAGCGGGCATCCTGCTGGTGCTGGGCATCGACCATGTGCTGGACATGGGCCGCACCGTTACCAATGTGCTTGGCAATGCCATTGCCACAACCGTCGTCGCCAAAAGCGAAGGCGCCATCGGCGCGCCGGTGCCCGAAGAAGCGGATGAACCCGCTGCCGACGGCAACCGCGGCCTGACACCCGTTCAGGTCCTGGCCGGCAAGTAACACTGCCAGCGCGCCAAGGCCCGGCCACCGATCAGGTGGCCGGGCCTTTTTGCTTTCAGGCGCCCGGATTGCGCGGTGTGGTAAAAGACGGGGTTGCCGCGGGCGCCGCCACTGCACTTTTGCACGCGTGCGCTTTTTCCCGCGCCTCGTCTTAACCCGTCGGGTTCATTGCCCGCGATTCATCGCCCGCTTATCCGCGCCCGAGATTCTTCGCCTTCGCTTTGCGCATTCCGCCCGCCCCATGACCGGCCCACTCCCCTCGCACGCACCACCGCAAGGTGCCCAGCAAGCCACCCCGCCCCGCGCCGGCCGCCTGCGTCAGTGGATACCGCTGTTGGCGATGCTGGCCCTGGCGGCGCTGGTCGGGCTGGCCGGCTCGCTGGGCTACCGCTACAGCTACGACAACGCGCTGGCTCGCCAGAGCGAACGCGGCCAGGTGCAATTGCGCCTGTACGGCCAGGCCTTGACGAGCGAGCTGGCACGCTACGACTACGTGCCCAGCCTGCTCTCGCTGGACGACAAGATCGACGCCCTGCTGGCCCGCCCCGGCGACGCGGCGCGGGTCGATGCAGCCAACCATTACCTGGCCGCCATCAACGCCCGCGCCGGCACCCGCGCGGTGTTCGTGCTCGATGCGCGCGGCCGCGTGCTCGCCACCAGCAACTGGCAGCGTCCCGACAGCTACCTCGGCGAAGACCTGAGCTTCCGGCCCTACTTCCGCGACGCTGTCGATGGCCAGCTCGGCCGTTTCTACGGGGTCGGCACCACCCGCAGCGAGTCCGGCTACTACCTGTCCGCGCCACTGGGCGACCGTAGCCGCCCGATTGGCGTGGCGGTGGTCAAGGTCGGCCTGGAGCCCCTGGAGAACCGCTGGCAAGGCGCCGATACCCAGATGCTGCTGACCGACGAGAACGGCGTGGTGATCCTGGCTTCCGACCCCTCCCTGAAACTAACCACGATCAAACCGCTCGCGCCCGAACTGCGCGAGCGGCTGCTGCGCAACCTGCAATACAACCGCGCCACGCTGCCCCCGCTGGAGCTGACGCCGGTGCGCAAGCTGTCCGACAGCGACGCCCTGGTGCGCCTGCGGCGCGGCCCGCCCATGCTCTCGCAGGAGGCCGAACTGGTAGGCACCGACTGGCACCTGACGCTGCTATCGAATACCTCCCAGGCGCGCGTTGCCGCGCTCAACACGGCCGCGCTGGCGGGCGTGCTGACTGCCTTCGTACTGCTGCTGGGCGCGGCGTGGAATGTGCGCCGGCGCATCGCCGGCGAGCGGCTGGCCGCACGCGCCGCGCTGGAGGCCGCCAACGGCGAACTCGAACGCAAGGTGGCGGAACGCACGGCCGACCTGTCCGCCGCCAACCAGCAGTTGCAGGCGGAAGTCGGCGAGCGCATCCGCGCCGAGGCAACCCTGCGCCAGGCCCAGGACGGGCTGCTGCAGGCCGGCAAGCTGGCCGCCGTGGGGCAGATGTCGACCGGCATCGCCCACGAACTCAACCAGCCGCTGGCGGCCCTGCGCACACTGTCGGGCAATACCCAGAAATTCCTGGAGCGCGGCGACACCGCCACCGCGCAGGCCAACCTCGGCACCATCATCGGCCTGGTGGAACGCATGGGGCGCATCACCGGCGCGCTCAAGTCGTTCGCGCGCAAGCCCGGCAACGGCGGGCGCGCGGCGCAGCTGGACGACGCCGTCGACAACGCCCTGTTCCTGCTCGATACGCGCCTGCAGGCAGTGCATCCCGAGCTGGTCCGGCAGATCGAGCCGGGCCTGGTGGTGGCGTGCGACCCCAACCGGCTGGAGCAGGTGCTGGTCAACCTGATCGGCAATGCGCTCGATGCGCTTGCCGGCAACGCCGCTCCGCGCCTGGAACTGCGCAGCCACCTGGCCGGCGGCAAGCTGCGCCTGACCATTCGCGACAACGGCCCCGGGCTGTCCGAGGAAGCCTTCGCACGCCTGTTCGAGCCGTTCTTCACCACCAAGCCGGCAGGACAGGGACTGGGCCTGGGCCTGACGCTGTCGGCCGGCATCCTGGACGAGTTTGGCGGCAGCCTCGACGCCAGCAATCACCCCGACGGCGGCGCCTGCTTCACGCTGGTGCTGCCGCTGGCCAGGCCGCAAACGCCGCAAACGCCGCAGACGCCGCATACGAACAAGGAGAGTAGCCATGGCGGCTAGCCCGACGGGCCTGACCGTACTGATCGTCGAGGACGATCCCGATGTGCGCCTGGGCTGCGAGCAGGCCCTGCGCCTTGAAGGCATCCCCACGCGCGCCGTGGCCAGCGCCGAAGCCGCGCTGCGCGAAGTCGGCGACGGTTTTCCCGGCGTGGTGATCAGCGATATCCGCCTGCCCGGCATCGACGGCATGGCGCTGCTCAACGCGCTCCGGGCGCGCGACGACGAGTTGCCGGTGGTCATGGTGACGGGCCACGGCGATGTGAACCTGGCCGTGCAGGCGATGAAGGCGGGCGCCTACCATTTTCTCGAGAAACCGTTCTCGCCGGAGCGGCTGGTCGAAGTCGCGCAGCGTGCCCTGGAAAAGCGCCGGCTGGTGCTGGAAGTTGCCGAACTGCGCCGCAAGCTGGCCGGGCGCGATACGCTGGATGCGCGCCTGATCGGGCATTCGCCATCCATCGAACGCCTGCGCAAGCTGATCGCCGACCTGGCCGATACCGCCGCCAACGTGCTGATCCACGGCGAAACCGGCACCGGCAAGGAACTGGTGGCGCGTTGCCTGCACGAAGCCAGCTCGCGCCGCGCGCGCCACTTCGTCGCCATCAATTGCGGCGGGCTGCCCGAGCAGTTGTTCGAGAGCGAGATCTTCGGCCACGAAGCCGGGTCGTTTACGGGCGCGGCGCGGCGCCGCATCGGCAAGATCGAACACGCCGAAGGCGGCACGCTCTTCCTCGACGAGATCGAGAGCATGCCGATGCAGATGCAGATCAAGCTGCTGCGCGTGCTGCAGGAGCGCGTGGTGGAGCGGCTCGGGTCCAACACGCCGGTGCCGGTCAATACCCGCGTGGTGGCGGCCACCAAGGCGGACCTGAAGGCGCTGTCCCAGGCCGGGCAGTTTCGTGCCGACCTTTATTACCGCCTCAATGTGGTGACGCTGGAACTGCCGCCGCTGCGCGAGCGGCGCGAGGATGTGCCGCCGCTGTTCGAGCATTTCGTCGCACAGGCGGCGCTGCGGTTCGAGCGCGAGGCCCTGCCCGCCACTCCGACGGAGCTGGCCGCGCTGATGGCCTATCCGTGGCCGGGCAATGTGCGGGAACTGCGCAACCTGGCCGAGCGGCATGTGCTGGGGCTGGGATGCAACCCGAACCAGGGGACGGCGGAGCCTGCGGCGCTGCCGCTGGCGCAAGCGGTGGAGCAGTTCGAGCGGGCCATGATTGCCGAGGCCATGCGCCGGCACGAGGGGAATCTGAGCCGGGCCAGCGATGCGCTGGGGATTGCCAAGACCACCTTGTTCGATAAGGTGCGAAAGTACAAGCTCTGAAGGCTGGCCAGCCTCGGGGGCGACTGAACTGCACCTGCACCTGCACCTGCAATTGCATCTCCCCTGGCCTCTCTGCTCTTCGCCGCGCTCCCTCGGTGTTCCCGTCACTCCGCTATGTGATTTGCCGCACCGAAGCGGCGCGTGCGCCGCGCCAACATAGGCTCACCCCTTCCCGCGCGCCTTCTTGTCCTCGCGACGGCTGGCGCGGCYGGTGCGGGGCGACGCCTGGCTTGCTGCCGGGACAGGCGGCCGCGGTGCAGGCCCGTACCGCAGTCGCCTCCTTTTTGCACGCGGGCCCCGCCGCACCGGAGAAAACGTCCCCGGTGCGGCGGCGGCAAATCCCGGGCTGCGCGTAGTTGCCGGAGGAGTCATTTCTAGCATTCGTGTTGCATCTGGCGATCTCGCCTTTCCCGCCGCTTGCCAGGAAACGCCGCGCGCCGCTGGCGATCCTGTCTGCCAGGCGGCTGCGCCTCAGATGTCTGCAATGTTTGCGATGAATTCCGCGGCGCACGTGTCTGCCAAAACGCTTCGATATGCGTTTAAAGCCAGAAGTGGGAGCGTTCGAGGCGATTTCGAAATATTTGCCAAGCCGTCTGGCAGCTTATGTTCGTTAGCGCATATGATTGGACCCCGGCTCTTCCGTTGGGAGAAGATGGCACCTGTGACACAGATCACGCCATTGCAAGGTCGAGGAGCGCCTGCGCTCCCGCCGCCCGATTTACCGGGCCAAGCCAAGCTAGAGGCTGAATGGTGCCGGCAGACAACTGTCGTCGTTGCATGCGTTGTCTCATAGCCAGGGTCCAAACCGGCGCGGGAGGTTCGCGCCGTCGCTGCGTGTTTATCTTGCAGTGCGGTGTTATTAGTTAACGGGTGAACGGATGAAACTGGATTCAGAACTGGCTGAGAAGCCTTACTACAGCACGCGTACCGCCGCGAAGCTGCTCAATGTGTCATTGGGCACGGTGCAGAAGATGGTGGAACGCGGCGAACTCGGAGCCTGGAAGACCAACGGCGGCCACCGCCGCATACACAAGGAGACGGTGCATCGCCTGCTGGCCACGCGCGTGGGGCAGGAACTGCCATCGGTGCATGAACTCGACCTKGTGGTGTTYCACCCGAAYCACCAGGAAGCGCAGCGCATCCACGCGCAACTCGGCAAATGGGGCCTGCCCCTCAAAAGCGTGGTGGTGGAGGACGTGGTGGATACCATCATTACTTCGGTCAGCCAGCATCCGCGCGTGGTGCTGTACTACGTGGAAGAACTCAGCGATGCCGAGTCGGCCACCATCGAGAAGCTGCAGAATTTCTTTGCCCGCCAGAATGTCATCTTTGCCGTGATCACCAACCGGCAAGCCTATGACGGCGTGGCCGACGCACTGCAGCAATGGGGCATCATGGTTTTCCTGAAGACGCCCTCGCTGGAAGAAGTCAAAGGCTTCCTGCGCGCCCAGCTGATGATGACCCGCGGCGCCGCAGGCTGATCCTCCCAGGCATCGCGCAGGCCGCTGCCCGGCGCAGTGGCCCGGCCATCATCCGGCCGCCCGGCTTGCCTGGCCCGCTACCCGCGGGCGTGGCCCCGCCCCATGCCGCACGCTTTTACGCCGCAGTTTCGTGACCGAACGACTGCGGCGTTTTTGCGTGTGCGCTCTCAGGCCAGCGCCACGAGCGGTTCCCGTTCGGGTTGCTGCGCCGCCGCATCCATCATCCAGCCGTAGAGATTACGAGGATCCGGCGGCATCGCCACCAGTTCGACATGGCCGCCCCGGTGATGTGCGTGCGCCGCGGCGTATAGCCAGCGCAGCGCAGCGTAGTCCTCCAGCGCAAACCCCACCGAGTCAAACACCGTCACCTGCCCCATCTCGGTGCGCCCCGGCGCGCGGCCCGACAGGATCTCCCATAGCTCCGTCACCGGCGTATCCGGCGGAAGCTGCTGGATCTCGCCTTCGATGCGGGTCTGCGGCGCGTACTCCACCACGATGCGCGCCTGGCGCAGGATGTCCGGGTGCAGTTCGGTCTTGCCCGGGCAATCGCCGCCCACCGCGTTGATATGCGCGCCTGCCGGGACCAGGTCGGGGGTGAGGATGGTGGCGCGCGTCTTGTCGGCGGTCACCGTGCTGACGATATCCGCGCCCTGCACCGCCGCACGCACGGAGTCCACCGGCACTACCTTCAGCCCGTGCACGCCGGCCAGGTTGCGCGCCAGCCGCGCTGTCGCGGCAGGGTCGATGTCGTAGGCGCGAATCTCGCGGATACCCACCATGCCGTGGAAGGCCAGTGCCTGGAACTCCGCCTGCGCGCCATTGCCGATCAGCGCCAGCGTGGCGGCGCCCGGCCGCGCCATCGCCTGCGCTGCCAGCGCGGAGGTGGCGGCGGTGCGCAGCGCGGTCGCCAGGGTCATGTCGCACAACAGCAAGGGAAAGCCGCTCGCCACCTCGGCCAGCACGCCGAAGGCCATTACCGTTGGCATGGCGTTCTGCGCGTTGCGCGGATGGCCGTTGACGTACTTGAACGCATACTGCACGCCGTCGCTCACCGGCATCAGCTCGATCACGCCGTCGACCGAGTGCGAAGCCAGGCGCGCGGATTTATCGAATGCGTCCCAGCGCGCGAAGTCCTGGCGGATATGGTGCGCCATCTGCGCGATGGCGTTGGCAACGCCCGTCTCGCGCACCAGCGCCGCGACATCGGCGGCGTCCAGAAAGCGGGTCATGGCGATCTCCTTCATGGTGTTCTCCCTGTGTGGTTCGGTCCTGTTCCGTTCTTCTTGCCGGGCACCAGGCCTCATGCCTCATGCGGCGACCGCGGCCTGCGCGGCGCCGTCGGCCACACCGCCCGCCTGGACCGCCGTACTGGTGCGATCGAGTCGCAGCGTCATGCAGTAGGCGCCGCCGCCGGAGAGCATGTACGGCGACAGGTCCACCTCGCGCAACTGATAGCCGCGCTGCCCCAGCTCGGCGCGCAGGTGCGGTGTGGTGCGCGTCATCACCACCTGGTCGTGCAGGTTGACCGCATTGACGCTGAAATGGCGCAGGTCGTCCTCGCTCGCCTCGATGCGCAGGCTGGCCGGCACGCGCTCGCGCAGCGTGCGCAGCGCATCCTGGGTAAAGGCAGGCGGATAGTAGAGAATCTCCCCGCCGGACAGCGGGCAGAAACACACGTCGAGGTGATAGCTTTGCTCGGTGGCCAGTTCCAGCGCCACCACTTCGCGCCCGAACTCGCTGGCCATCACATCGGCCGCAGCGCGCGACGAGCGCGGGCCGAAGCCGGCCCAGAAGTGGCCACGCACCGCATCCCAGATACAGTCGCCGGCGCCTTCCTGGTAGCAGCCCTCGGGCAGCAGGCTGATGGAGTCGATCAGGCCGCGCTCGCGCAGCCCTTCGAAGATGYGGGCAAAGGGCGCTTCCTCGCCGGCGCGTTGCGGATAGCGAAAGCGCGCCAGCACGGCGCGGCCATCCAGCACCACGGCCGCATTGGCGGGAAACACCATGTCGGGCAGGCCGGGCGCGCCGGGCGCGGTCTCCACCGCGAAGCCAGCCGCCTGCAGGGCCGCGTGCAAGGACGCGAAGGAGCGCACCGCGTCGCGGTGCATGCCACGCGGGTCGCGCGCCCAGAGGCCGGGGTCCATCCACGGGTTGATGCTGTAGGACACATCGTAGTAGGTGGGCTCGACAAGCAGGATGGTGGGCTGGTTGGTCACGCTGGCTCCTTTGGGATGGTTGGTTGCGGGGTCAGTGAATGACTGCATTCTGGTGCAGTGCGGCGCTAACTAAAAGCCAGCAAATTGTGCAATTTGCTTGCCGCGCTTCTCAAATCGCCAGCTAAAATTAGCGAATCGCCAACCACGAAGCGTGCCTCGTCAAAGCGACGCACAGGAACCCCATGGACGACACCGACCGCCAGTTGCTCGCCCTGCTGCGCGACAACGCCCGCATGCCGGCTACCGCGCTCGCCAAGGCGCTGCGCGTCTCGCGCGCCACCGTGCAGAACCGCATCGACAAACTGGAAAAGGAAGGGCTGATTGTTGGCTATACGGTGCGGCTGAAGCCGGAAGCCGAGGCGCACCGCATCCGTGCCTGGATGACCATCGCCGTGGAAGGCAACAAAGCCCGCGCGGTGCTGCAGGCGCTGCGCGGCGAACCGAACGTGCAGGCCATGCACACCACCAACGGGCGCTGGGACATCATTGCCGAGCTGCGCGCGGATTCGCTGGAAGCGTTCGACCGCACGCTGGACCGCATCCGCCTGATTGACGGCATCGCCGCGACGGAGACCAGCATCCTGCTGTCCAGTTACAAGTTGTGAAGGTGCGCCTTCAGCGTCTTCAGCGCCGTCATGCCGCGGCACCGCGCAGGCGCTCGCGCCGGGTCTCCTCATGCAGCACCTGGCCGCTGGGGCGCAGCAGGTCGCGCAGCGAGACCACGCCGACCAGCCGCATGGACTCCGGGTCCGCCACCACAGGCAGGCGGCTGACGCCGAGTTCAGCCATGCGCCCGGCCGCAATGCGCGCGGTCTGCGCCGGCAGCAGCACCTGGTGCGGCTGCAGCGGCGCCATCAGCGTGCGCCCTGTCTGCATGGATGCCTCGCGCCCGCGCAGGGCATTGCGCTCCAGCATGCCGACCACACGCCCCCCGCACACCACGGGATAGCCGCGATGCGGCGCGTGCTCGCCGAAATGCTGCCGCCACAGCGCGCCGACCGGCTGCTCGCCATCCACGCTCAGCACGGCAGTGGTCATCAGGTCGGCAACGTGCTGGCGCTCCAGCGGATCGACGCCGTACTCGCGGTAGATATGCAGGCCGCGGCGCGCGATCTTTTCCGTCATGATCGAGCGCTTCATGGTCAGCACCGTGAATCCGTGCGCCACGGCCGTGGTCAGCAACAGCGGCAGCAAGGCATTGCTGTCATGGGTCAGGCCAAAGGCAAAGACGATGGCGGTCAGCGGCGCGCCAAGCACGCTGCCCAGCACGCCCGCCATGCACACCAGCGCCCATAGCTCGGGCGAGCCGCCGGGCAGCAGCGGCGCCAGCGCCACACCGAGGCCCGCGCCCAACATCAGCAGCGGTGCCAGCACGCCGCCGGAGGTGCCCGAGCCCAGCGCGGCGACCCAGATGATCGCCTTGACCGTCAGCAACGCCACCACCACGCCGATCGCCATCCTGTTATGCAGCAGGTCGGCAATCACGTCATAGCCCACACCCAGCGCGCGCGGCTCGAAAAAGCCACCGATGCCTACCGCCAGCCCGCCGATCGCCGGCCACCACATCCAGTGCAGCCTGAGCTTCGAGAACTGGTCCTCGGTGCGGTACAGCGCCAGCGTCAGCAAGGCGCCCAGCACGCCGCAAAGCAGACCCGCGATCACGCATGAGCCCAGCGCCGTCGTTGTGGCCGGCTGGGTATGCAGGGCGAACAAGGGGCCGGGTTCGAACACCCACGGGCGCAGGAAGCCCGCCACCGCGCACGCCAGTGCGACCGGCAGCAGGCTGCGCGGGCGCAGTTCGAACAGCAACAACTCCACCGCCAGCAGCACCGCCGCCACCGGCGTGCCGAAGATCGCCGTCATCCCTGCGCACGCACCCGCCACCAGCAGCGTCTTGCGCTCGGCCGCCGTGAGATGGAGATACTGCGCCAGCAGCGAAGCGATCGAGCCGCCGGTCATGATGATCGGCCCTTCCGCGCCGAACGGCCCGCCGCTGCCGATCACGATACCCGAGGACAGCGGCTTGAGCACGGCCACCCGCGGCGACATCTTGCTCTTGCCGAACAGCACCGCCTCGATGGCCTCCGGAATGCCATGGCCGCGGATCTTGTCGCTGYCGTAGCGTGCCATCAGCCCGACCAGCAAACCGCCGATCACCGGCACCGCGATCACCCACGGCCCCAGCGCATGCTGCGCCGGCGAGCGGTCCGCCAGCGACAGCGTCTGGTAGAAAAACAGATTGGTGAAGAACCGGATCAGGTTCAGCAGGAGCACCGCCGCCGCCGTGCTGATGGCGCCGATGACGGGTGCCAGCGCAGCTAGCAAGAGCAGACGGCGGCTGACCGAATAATCGCGTTTTTCAAAGTGCATGGTGAGGCTCGTGCAAAGGGCGGGGGTGCAGCGCGGATCGGCTGTGGACCGTTTTCCGCCGGAAACGAAATGTATCACGTCATGATATATTTGCGCGCTGGATGACGGGATGTGATCGCAAGACGGGAAGGCTGCACTTTGGCCTCCTTTTCCTGCTTTGCCCTTCTCCGCTTTCCGCCTTTCCGCATTTCCGCCCCCACCAACATCAGGCCCAGAACCGATGCCCCCATCCCAGGCCCATTCCCCAGCCGGCTTCCAGCCGGAGCGCGCACGCGCGTGGCTGCGCGCGTTTGTTCCCACGCCGATCGCCGCAGGCAAGCGCGAGCGCGTCAAAAGCTGTCTTGGCGCCCTGCTTGGCCTGTTGATGACGGAATGGATCAGCCATCACCTGCTTGGCGGCTTCAACCCCTGGTTCGTCGCACCGATGGGCGCCTCCGCCGTGCTCCTGTTCGCGGTGCCGGCGAGCCCGCTGGCGCAGCCGTGGTCCATCATCGGCGGCAACCTGGTGGCGGCGCTGATCGGCGTAGCCTGCGCCCGCTGGATTCCCGGACAGGGGCTGGCCGCCGCCGTGGCGGTAGCACTGGCCATCGTCGTCATGTTCCAGCTGCATTGCGTGCACCCGCCCAGCGGCGCGGTGGCGATCACCGCGGTGTTTGGCGGCCCCGCGGTGACGCAGCTTGGCTTTGGCTTCGTGGTGGTGCCGGTGGCGGTCAACTCGATGCTGTTGCTGCTGGTGGCGCTGCTGTTCAACAACCTGCTGCGGCGGCGCTATCCGCACCGGCCGGCCGAGCACGCCAACCCGCACCGCACCGCCGATCCGCTGCCGAGCGAGCGCGTGGGTTTCAACCGGAGCGACCTTGACGAAGTACTGAAGGCACGCGGCGAATTCCTCGACATCGAGGAAGACGATCTGGAGGAAATCCTGGTGGCCGCGCAATTGCGGGCCTATCGGCGGCGCTTTGGCGACGTGCGTTGCGCGGATATCATGTCGCGCGACATGGTGACCGTGCTGCCGGGACAGAGTGGGAGCGAAGCGCGGGCCTTGCTGCTCAGGCACGGCATCCAGGCATTGCCGGTGGTGGATGGGCAGCGACGCTTGCTTGGGATGCTCGGCCTGGCGGATCTGCTGGCCGCGCGCGCCGGGGCAGCGGGCCAGTTGCGCGCCGGCTCCGCCGACGACCTGATGCACACCGGCATGGCTACGGCCCGGCCCGAGCAGCCCATGGTGGAGCTGGCGCGAGCGTTTTCGGATGGCGGGCTGCATCAGATGCCGGTGGTGGATGCGCAGCAGCGGCTATTGGGCATCGTCACGCAATCGGACCTGATCGCTGCGTTGCTGGAGCGTGGACCGGAGCAGGTAGCGGGGTAAGCTGGCACGCGGCAGCGTGGCCGACGGGCTGGAGGGCTGGAGGGCTGGAGGGCTGGAGGGCTATCTGCGCTTCGGCGTCGTCGATGCCGTGATATTCGGCTCCCCTTCCCCCCTGCACCATGCAGCTATTCCAGACCCGTAACCCGGCGGTGGAATGGAACGGTGCTGAGCCTGGTCGGCGCGGACTTGGGCGTGCGCGCACTGCCGCGGCCACGGCCTGCCAGCGCCGGACCGCTTTCTGGCCCCGCTGGAAGATGTGTCCGCGGCATGGCATCGTGCGGCGTTCGGCGAGGGCCCGCGGCCACGGTAGCGGCCGCTTGTGTGCCGCAACGCAACATTTTCCCGCCTTGCCTGGCTGCCCGCCTCCGGCACCCCGTGCGTTTTCCTATATATTGTCGGCGTTCACGTCACACGGCAGTCCAGGAGATGCACCCGATGAATTCCGGCCAACTGATTGAAAAACTCGCTGCGATTTTCGCGCTGATCGTCCTGATCGGTGGCTCACTGCTGGTGCTCGCGCCCTTCACCACCGCGCTGCTGTGGAGCTCCATCCTGGCCTTCAGCTCGTGGTACCCCTATACCGTGCTGGCGCGCTGGCTGGGCAACCGGCGCAGCCTGGCCGCCGTGATCTGCGTGCTGCTGGCCGCCGTGATCGTGCTGGGCCCCTTTGTCTATGCCGGCGCCAGCATCTCCGCGCATATCGACGAGCTGTCCGGCCTGGCCGACCGCGTCATGGATCATGGCCTGCCGCCGTTGCCGGAATGGATCACCGGCCTGCYTTACGTGGGCAGCTACCTGCAAAACTCCTGGGACAAGCTGATCCACGCCGACTCGGAAATGGTGGCCAACCTGCGCAAGCTGATCGCGCCCGTGGGCCATGTAATACTCGGCGCGGGGCTGTCGATCGGCGCCGGGCTGGGCCAGCTGGCGCTGTCCATCGTGCTGGCGTTCTTCTTCTATACCGGCGGCGAATTCGCGGTGGCCTGGCTGCGCGCCGGCATGCGCCGCATTGCGGGCGAGCGCGCCGACTACCTGCTGGCGCTGGCCGGCAACACGGTCAAGGGCGTGGTCTACGGCGTGCTGGGCACGGCCTTCGTGCAGGCCGTGCTGGCCGGCATCGGTTTCTGGATCGCCGGCGTGCCCGGCGCCGCCATCCTCGGCTTCGTCACCTTCTTCCTGTCCGTGATCCCGGTCGGGCCGCCGCTGGTATGGATTCCCGCCGCACTGTGGCTGTATCACACCGGCTCGCTGGGTTGGGCCATTTTCATGGTGGTGTGGGGCGTGGGCGTGGTCAGCATGGCCGACAACGTCATCAAGCCCCTGCTGATCAGCAAGGGCACCAACATGCCATTGATCTGGGTGATGCTGGGCGTGTTCGGCGGTGCGCTGGCGTTTGGCTTCCTCGGTGTATTTATCGGCCCGACCCTGCTGGCGGTGGCCTACGCGCTGCTGCGCGACTGGACCATCGGCTCGGAGAACCTGCTCAACCCGCCGCCCGCGCTGGCCCAGGGCAAGCCCCTCACTACCGCCGAAGACGTGGCGGGTTCCGGCAAGGCATGAGCGACGCCTGCCGTTCCGACCCGCACCACGCAGAGCCCGCCCCGCCGGCCGACCTCAGCCGGCTGGTGGCCTGCGAATATTGCGACGCGGTCTACCAGCGCGCAGAACTGGACCCGGGCGAGCGCGCGCTGTGCCTGCGCTGCGGCGGCCAGCTCTACCGCGAAAGCTCGCGCGCCTATACCCGGCTGCTGCCGCTAGTGATGACCGCGCTGATCCTGTTCCTGGTGTCCAACGCCTATCCCATTGTCCAGATGGATCTCAAGGGCGTGCGCACCCAAACCACGCTGTGGGGCGCGGTGCAGGCGCTCTACGCGGACCATATGACGCTGGTGGCGGTCCTGGTGTTCGCCACCACCATCCTGTTTCCCCTGTCCGAGATGCTGATGATGCTTTACCTGCTGGTACCGATGGCGCGGCGCCGCATGCCGCCCGGCTTCGAGCGCATCGTGCGCGGTATCCGGCAAACCCGGCCGTGGGGCATGATCGAAGTCTTCATGATCGGCGTGCTGGTGACGCTGGTGAAGCTCTCGACCATGGCCCAGGTGCTGCCTGGTGTCGCGCTGTGGTCGTTCGCCGCGCTGGTCATCGTGCTGGCCGCGATGCTGTCGTTCGACCCGCGCGAGCTCTGGCAATACCTGGACGAGGAGCCGCCCAGATGAGCGTCCCGCCGAACGACAAGAGCGCCGGCCTCAGGGACTCCCGCCTGGCCCGCTCGCGCCGGCTCGCGGCCAACGTGGTGGCGGAACTGACCGACGACGACGAAAGCAAGCCGCTGGCGCAGGTGCCCACGGCCACCGCGATGGGCCTGCTGTCGTGCCACGCCTGCGATGCGCTCAGCCCGCGCACGCTGGAGGGCGAGCCCTGCCCGCGCTGCGGCGCCACCCTGCATCACCGCAAGCCGCAAAGCCTGACCCGCACCTGGGCCTTCCTGCTGGCAGCCTACATCCTGTATATCCCCGCCAACCTGCTGCCGGTGATGGTGACGCAGTCCATCCTCGGCACGCAGCGGGACACCATCCTGTCCGGCGTGATCTACCTGTGGCTGTCCGGCTCCAACCTGCTGGCCATCGTGGTCCTGATCGCCAGCATCGTGGTGCCGCTGCTGAAGATGATGATCCTCACCATGCTGCTGCTCTCGGTGCACTTCCGCTCGACCTGGCGGATCCGCCAGCAGACCAGGCTGTACGGACTGGTGGAAGTGATCGGCCGCTGGTCGATGCTCGATATTTTCGTGGTGGCGCTGCTGGCTTCGCTGGTGCGTGCCGGGGCGCTCGCCACCATCATCCCCGGAGCCGGCGCCGTCGCCTTCGGCTCCGTGGTGGTGCTCACCATGATGGCCTCGCTAAGTTTCGACCCCCGCCTGCTGTGGGATTCGCTGGATACAAAAGATGCCCGACCTTGATCAGTCCTCCCCCTCCTCCCCACCGCCCACGCCCGAGCGGCGGCGCCGCGCGCGCTGGCTGCCCTCGCTGGTATGGCTGATTCCGATCGTGGCGGCGGTGGTTGGCCTGTCGCTGCTGATCCGCACGCTCTCCGAGCGCGGCCCCGAAATCACGGTCACATTCCGCACCGCCGAGGGCCTGGTCCCGGGCAAGACGGCCGTGCGCTACAAGGACGTGGACATCGGCCTGGTGAAGTCGGTCCGGCTGGCGCCGGACCGCTCGCACGTGATCGCCAAGATCGACCTGACCCAGGATGCGGAGAGCTTCTCCACCAAGGACACGCGCTTCTGGGTGGTACGCCCGCGCTTTGCCACCAGCGGCATCTCCGGGCTGGAGACGCTGCTGTCCGGTGCCTATATCGGCGTTGACGCCGGCAAGTCGGAAGAGCGCGTGCGCGTGTTCACGGGCCTGGAAGTACCGCCCGCGGTCACTACCGATGCCTCCGGCAAGCAGTTCRTGCTGCGCGCCGCCGACCTCGGCTCGCTCGATATCGGCTCGCCGGTCTACTACCGCCGCGTGCAAGTGGGCCAGGTGGTGGCCTACCAGCTTGAACCCAACGGACGCGATCTCTCGCTGCGCGTGTTCGTCAACAAGCCTTACGACAAGCTGGTCACCGCCGACTCCCGCTTCTGGCATGCCAGCGGCGTGGACATCAAGCTCGATGCCGGCGGCCTCAAGATCAATACGCAATCGATGGTCACGGTGATGCTGGGGGGGGTTGCCTTCCAGGCGCCGGACGATTCCAAGGCGACCGACGCCGCCAACGAGAACACCCAGTTCCTGCTGGCCAGCGACCAGACCGAGGCCATGAAGGAGCCCGAGGAACTCGTGCCCTCGCTCGCCGTGCTCAACTTCGATCAGTCGGTGCGCGGTTTGTCGCCCGGCGCGCCGGTGGACTTCCGCGGGGTGGTGGTGGGCCAGGTGCGCTCGATCGGCATCGAATACCAGAGTGCGAAGAAGGCATTCCGCCTGCCGGTGGTGGTGGAACTGTATCCCGCGCGCATGGGCTTCCGGCCGCAGGACATCGAGGACATCAACCGGGCCCGCAACATCGTCCAGACCCTGATCAAGCGCGGCATGCGCGCGCAGTTGCGCACCGGCAACCTGCTGACGGGCCAGCTCTACGTGGCGCTCGACTTCTTCCCCAAGGCGCCGCCGGCCAGCGTCAACCTGGATGGCGCGCTGCCTGAACTGGCCACCACGCCAGGTGCCTTCGACGAATTGCAAGCCAAGCTTGGCGACATCGTCAACAAGATCGACAAGGTGCCGTTCGAACAGATCGGCCAGGACCTGCGCACGTCGATGGCGACGCTCAACGCCATGATGACCAGCGCCGACAAGCTGGTGGCGCAGCTCAATGGCGATGTGGCGCCGCAGGTGCTGGCGGCGCTGCAGGACGCGCGCAAGACGCTGAGCGCCGCCAACGGCACGCTCGCCTCCGATGCGCCGCTGCAGCAAGACACGCGCCGCATGATGCAGGAGCTGACACGCACCGCGGTGTCGCTGCGCACACTGACCGAATACCTCGAACGCCATCCCGAAGCGCTGGTGCGCGGCAAGCCGGAGAAATAATCATGACCCGCTCGAACCTGATGCTGCCCCTGTTGCCGCCGCTCGCCCTGGCCGCCGCGCTGCTGACCGGCTGCGCCTCGCCCGATCCGCGCTACTACACGCTGGCCCAGGGCCCCGACGCCACCGTGCCCGCCGCCGGACAGGCCGCCACGCCGGCGCGTGCGGCCCAGGCACAACCGGTGTGGATCGAAGTCGCGCCGGTGCGCGTGCCCGAGCGCCTGAACCGCCCGCAACTGGTCGTGCGTGACGGCAAGGACGGCGGCGAACTGAAGCTGCTGGACCTGTCGCGCTGGTCCGCGCCCCTGCCCGACGAACTGCGCGACGCACTGTCGCAGCAACTGCAAGCCAGGCTGGGCGCGGTCGATACCTACCAGCAAGGCTTGTCGGAAGTGGAACCCGTGTACCGCATCACCACCGAAGTGGTCCGCCTGGACGCCGAAGTCGGCCAGCGCGCCGGCGCCGTCATCAACTGGACCGTGCGGCGCCTGCCAGACGGCAAGGTCAACGCCGGCCGCACGCAGGCCGAGCTGCCCGCGCCGGGCGCGGTCGACGGCGTCGTGGCGGCATATCGCCAGATCGTGGCAAACACGGCGACGGACATCGCCGCCGGCGTGGAATCGCTGCGCCGCTGAACGGCCGCGAGGCGATGCGGCGGGACGCCAGTCCCGCCCTTGCCGACCTCAGTCCTCGGCCGGCGCGCCGTTCCCCCGGCAACTGCGCCGCCGCTCCGCTTCCGCCATTGCCGCCAGGCAAGCCTCGGCATCGCCTGCCACCAGCTTCACCGAACAGGCCAGCATCAGGTTCTTGCCCAGGCCGAAATCCTCCACCACGAAACCGCGCGCATCGAGCCGCTCGCCCTTGTCGCCTGTCGCCACCGCGGCGCGGTCGAGCAAGGTACCGGGATCGCTGCTGTAGCCCCAGACCGGCTTTTGCAGCGCGATGGCAAATCCCGCTTCAAACGCCGTGCCGGAATCCGGCTCACCCGGCCCGCGGAAATCGTCGAGGTTAGCCATCACCATGTCGGCGCGGCGGATCAGGTTGATGTTGGCTTCGTAGATCCAGCGGGCAGTGTCGGGGCCGGACAAGCCGGCCGGAGCGGATTTGTCGAGGGGATACAAACCTTGGAAGCCGTGCCGCGCGCAAAGCGCCTTCAGCGTCTCGCCATAGGCGATGGCGTCCTTGCGAAACACGTCGAAACCGGCGAGGTAAATGGTTTTCATTTTCAGGCGGAGATTGGTGGCTGGCGGCGCATAGCTTATCCGTTCGAGGTTAAGGTTTGAGGTTAAGTCGAAGATTCGGGATCAATGTGAACGGCTTGAGCAACGATTAGGCGTAGCTGTGTGGAACTGACATCGCCCTGGTGGGGGGGGCGCTGTTTTTTTTGTGCGGCGATGGTTATTGCACCCAACAGCCATACGACATCCGCCTGCTGGGGTGGGCGTAGTTTCTTTGAGCGGTGGTGGTATGTTGCACTCAAAGGAATACGACATCCCCCTGCGGGGGACGCCGGTCACTCTTCTTTGCTT
>NZ_JBFTLX010000124.1:0-37808 GCF_056396665.1 Cupriavidus sp. 05T313
GCGGTGCGCATCGCGTCGGCAGCGCCGCCAAGCCTGATCCTGCTCGATGTGATGATGCCCGACATGGACGGCTACGAGGTGTGCCGGCAGCTCAAGGCGAATCCGGCCACCATGGACGTGCCGGTGATCTTCCTCACTTCCCGCACCGGCGAGCACGACGAGACGCGCGGGTTCCAGGTTGGCGCCGTGGACTACATCATGAAGCCGCTCAGCCCGCTGGTGATGCACGCCAGGATCGCCACCCATCTCACGCTCAAGAACGCCAGGGATTTCCTGCGGGACAAGTCGGCCTACCTGGAGCAGGAGGTACAGCGGCGGATGCGGGAGATATCCATGATCCAGGATGTCACCATCATGGCCATGGCATCGCTGGCGGAGACGCGCGACAACGAAACCGGCAACCATCTGCGGCGTACCCAGCACTATGTGCGGCGGCTGGCGCAGGCGTTGCAGCACCACCCGCGTTTCAGCGAGGAACTCAACGACGAGACCATCGCGTTGCTGTTCAAGTCGGCACCGCTCCACGACATCGGCAAGGTGGGCATCCCGGACCGCATCCTGCTCAAGCCAGGCAAGCTGACCGCCGAAGAGTTCGAGATCATGAAGACCCACACCATCCTCGGGCGGGATGCCATCGCGCAAGCCGAGGCCCAGTGCGGCGCTCCCAACTCCTTCCTGCGCTACGCGCGGGAGATTGCGCACTATCACCAGGAGAAGTGGGATGGCAGCGGCTACCCGGAAGGGTTGTCGGGAGATGCGATTCCGGTGTCCGCGCGCCTCATGGCGGTTGCCGACGTATACGATGCGCTGATCAGCCGGAGGGTCTACAAGCCGGCGTTCCCGCACGAGCAGGCGGTGCGCATGATCGGCGAAGGCCGCGGCCGTCATTTCGATCCGGACATGGTCGATGCGTTCCTGGCGATCGCCCATGAGTTCCACGCCATTTCGCAACGCTACGCCGATACCGACGCGGACCATGCGCGCGAGGCGGAGCTGCTGGCCGCCAACGGTTATTCAGCCGCGACCCCTGGAGAATGATCGCCATGGCTGTCTCTGATTCCCTGCCTGGCTGGCGCAAGCGGGGGATGCGTCCCGGTGCCTGGCGCTATGTGTGCCCCGTGCTCCTCATGCTGGCGGTCTGCCTGCTTTCCGGCGGCGCCATCCACCTGGTGTACGAGAATAACCGCGCCATCCTGGGCGCGCGCATGGAGTCGACCCTGGCGGCCAACGCGCGCCTGCTGGGGCTGTGGAGCGGAGAACAGCAGCGGCGGGCGGGAACGATAGCGCGCATGGCGGAGGGGCTCAGGCTCGCGCGGCCGTTGCTATCCGCGCAAGGCCAGCCGTCGCCGGACCGCGAGGCGGCGGCCAGGTTTGAGCGATGGGCGACGCCGCTCTACCAGAGCAATGGCTACCTGGGCTTTGCCCTGGCCACGCCGGCACTCCAGATCGTCGCATCGGAACTGCCCAGCCGCATCGGCCTCCCGTTGTTGCCGGAATCCGCCAGGACCGCCAGGCGGGCGCTGGAGGAGGGCAGCGCGGTCTCGCCCCCTTATCCGGCCCCGGAGCCAACCCGTGACGCATCGGGCGCGCTGGCCGACTTGCCGTTCCAGGTGGTGTGCGCCCGCCTGTCCGACGCGGGACACAACATCGGCGTGTTGTGCCTGCGGGTGGATCCCCGCGCTGTGATGCTGCCGATCATCGAAGCGGGTCGCTTTGCCCGTACCGGCGAGTTGTACRCCATCGACAGCCAGGCCAGGCTGGCCTCTCCCAGCCGCTTCACGCGCGAGCTGGCGGCAACGGGCAGGCTGGCACGGAATACGTCGTCCATGCTCAATATCGCTGCCCGGGTGCCTCTGCAGCCAGGCAAGGCCGGGGGGAGCGGCCAGCAGGACGGCCCGCTGACCCTGGTCGCCGGGAGCGTGCTGCGCGACCGCGCGCCGGTGCTTGCCTTCGACTATCCGGACTTCCGCGGCGAACGGGTCGCGGGCGCGGCCAGGTGGATCCCCGGCCTGGAGGTGGGGCTGATCGTGGAGCAGGAGATGGGCGAGGCGTTCTCCTCCTATCTGTTCACGCGAAATGTCGTGGTGGCGCTGACCGCCATCATCCTGCTGCTGATCGCCATCGCCACCTGGATCCTGCGGCGGGAGGGCCGGCTCCTGGCCCAAAGCGAGGAGAGGATGCGCGCCATGCTCGAGCATTCGCCCGCGATCATGTCGCTCAAGGACCGCCAGCACGTCATGCTTGCCGCCAATCCGACCACGCAAGCCCTGTTGGGAGCGAGCGAGGCCGACGTGCTGGGCAAGGCTACCTGGGAGTTCAACACGGCAGCGGACGAAGCCCGGGCGCGCTGGGAGATGGAAGAGCGCGTGATGTCCTCGGGCAAGGCAGAGGAGCACATCTACGCCATGCAGACACCGCTTGGCGAGCGCCAGCTGCAGATGATGCGCTTTCCCGTGCGTGACCCRCACACCGGCGAAGTGGTGGGGGTCGGTGCCGTGGGCATCGATATCACGGAGCAGGTGGAGGCCAATCACCGCCTGAAATCGCTGTCCCAGACGCTGGAAGGCCGGGTCGAAGAGCGGACCTGGGAACTGGCCCAGGCCAATGCCGAGCTGGTCGTCGCCAAGCAGGCCGCCGAGAGCGCCGCCCATGCCAAGGCCAGCTTCCTGGCCAATATGAGCCATGAAATCCGTACCCCGATGAACGCGGTGATCGGCATGGCGCACCTGGCGCTGCGCACGCGGCTCGATGAGAAGCAACGCGGCTACCTGGAAAAGATCCAGCATTCCGGGCAGCATCTGCTGGAGATCATCGATGACATTCTCGACCTGTCGAAGATCGAAGCCGGCAAGCTGGAAATCGAGCGGATCGATTTTTCGCTGGAACGGATGTTGCGCACGGTGAGCGACCTGGTGGCCGAGCGCGCCGTCGCCAAGCATCTCGAACTGATCGTCGAAGTCGCCCCGGACGTGCCGGACTCGTTGCGCGGCGATCCGCTTCGGCTCAGGCAGATCCTGATCAATTTCGCCAACAACGCGGTCAAGTTCACCCATCAGGGCGAAATTGTCATCCGCGTCGAACGCCGCGGCGCCGGCGAATCCCAGCCCCGCATCCGCCTGCGCTTCGAAGTGCGCGACACCGGCATCGGCATCGATGCGGCCACGCACTCCCGCCTGTTCCAGAGCTTCGAGCAGGCCGATGCCTCGACCACGCGCCGCTACGGCGGCAGCGGCCTCGGCCTGGCCATCTGCCGCCGCCTGGTGGAACTGATGGGCGGCACGCTGGGGGTGGACAGCACCCCTGGCCAGGGCAGCACCTTCTGGTTCGAACTCGACCTGCAGGCAGGAAAGAAGCGGCCTGCCCGTGCCATGGTCGCACCGCAGCTTGCCGGCTGCCGTCTGCTGGTGGCGGACGATCACGACTACGCGCGCCAGGTCGTCATCTCCATGCTGCGCAACTTTGGCTTCCGCGTGGACGAGGCCGCCTCCGGCCGGGCCGCGCTGGCGAAAATCGCGTTGGCTGACGAGGCCGCCGACCCGTACCAGGCCGTGTTCATCGACTGGAAGATGCCTGGTCTCGACGGCATCGAGACCGCCCGCCATATCGATGCCATGCGCCTGCGCCACCCGCGTCCCCGCCGGGTCATGATCACCGCGCACGGCCGCGAGGAAGTCTTGCGCGAAGGCGAGCGCTCCGGCTTCGATGCGACCCTGATCAAGCCGGTGAGCGCCTCGATCTTGCTGGAGGCGACCGTGCGCACGCTGGCCGCCGACGAGGATGCCCCGGAGGACGCCGCCGAGGCGCGGGAGAGCGCGCCGGACGCGATGCTCTCCTTGCCCAGCGCACGGGTGTTGCTGGTGGAGGACAACGACATCAACCGGGAGGTTGCGGTTCACTTGCTGCAGGCCGCGGGGATCTACCCGGACGTGGCGGAGAACGGTGCCATTGCGCTGAACCAGGTCCAGGCCGGTGCCTACGATCTTGTCCTGATGGATGTGCAGATGCCCGTGATGGACGGGTTCGAAGCCACCAGGCGCATCCGGGGGCTGCCGGGTTTCGCGAGCTTGCCGGTGATCGCCATGACGGCCAATGCGCTGCCGGAAGACCGGGCGCGTTGCCTGGCGGCGGGCATGAACGACCATATCGCCAAGCCGATCATTCCGGCGGCCTTCTATGCCACCCTGCGCCAATGGCTGTCGGTTCCCGGTGGCGGAGATCCGGCGCCGCAAGCCGTTGCCCGGCCGGCCTGGGTCGACGCGCTGGCGGCCTCCCCGCACCTGGACGTGAACGGCGGCCTGGGGCGTGTGAGTGGCCGCGTGGAGGTCTATGGCCAGTTGCTCGAACGCTTCGCCGCGGGCTATGCCGACATGCCGGACCGCATCGGCGAGCGCATGGCCCGGGGCGACCGTGACGGCGCCTTGTCGCTGGCCCATTCGCTCAAGGGACTGGCCGCCAATCTTGGCGCCATGGCGCTTTCCTCCGCCGCGGCTACGCTGGAGGCGAGCTTGTTGCTGCCGACCGCGCCCGGGCGCCCGGATTCCGTCAAACTGCTGGCTGTCCTGCGCGCGGCCTTGCTGCCGTTGCTCGATGTCCTGCGCGCGCACTTGCCGGCTCAGGACGCTTCACCCCAGCCCGGCGCCGTGCCGGCGGCCGGCCCCGATCGCCAGGATGCCGCGCTGGCTGCCGTCCTGGAAGCACTACGCGGACAACTGGAGGGGGCCGATAGCGAGGCCAACAACACGTTCGCCCGCTACCGCGACGTCATTGCCCGCGGCCTGTCTGCCGACGCGTGCAAGCGCCTGCAGGCGCAACTGGATTGCTACGACTATCAGGGGGCACTGGAAACCCTTGGCGGCTAGGCCGCCGGGCCGGGATTGCCATACTGGCTCGCGATCGCCACGACATAGCCATCGGCGGCGCGCAGCCAGATCTCGCGGTGCCGCGCGTTCGCGCAGGCGGCGTCAGTGCGAATGCCTGTGATGGATATCCGGATAGTGCGGATGCCTGTGGACCAGGGGGGCATGCCGGTGCAGGTGCCGGTGCGGCTCCCGCCCGTCCCAGGGGAAGTCGTGTTCATGCTGGTGATGCGCATCGTGGCGATGCGTGTGGCTGTGTTCGAGCGGCTCGTGGGTGTGCTCGTGCTCGTGATGCTCGCGCAGGTGCAGCCAGACACCCAGCGCCATCAGCAAGGCCGCCGCGTAGAACACCACATGTGGCGGCTCGGGCCACATGGCCAGTGAAATCGCCACGCCGAACAGCGGCGCCACGGAAAAATAGGCACCTGTGCGGGCGGTACCCAGCAGCCGCAACGCGATGACAAAGAGCGCCAGGCTGACGCCGTACCCGAGGAACCCGATGGCCATGGCCGCGCCCAGCGCGGGCAGCGCCGGCAACCGGGCGCCGGTGGCAAGGGCCAGCCCCGTGTTGCAGAGACCGGCCGCCAAGCCCTTGATGCAGGCGATCAACACGGCGTCGTTGCTCGACACCTTGCGCGTGAGGTTATTGTCGATGGCCCAGCACAGACACGCACCGATGATGAGCAAGGCGCCGGCTGACAATGGCAGGCGGCCCGGCTGCCAGGACAGCAGCAAGCCGCCGGCAACGATGGCGGCCATGCCGATCACGATCGGGCGGCTGGCATTCTCCCTGAAGACCACCCAGGCGATCAGCGCGGTGAACACGCCTTCCACGTTCAGCAGCAGGGAAGCCGACGCCGCGCTAGTTCCGGCCAGGCCGCTCATCAGCAAGGCCGGCCCGGCCATGCCGCCGGCGAGGATGGCGCCCAGCAGCCACGGCATTTCCCGGCGCGGAATGCCAGGCATCTGGGTACCGGCATTGCCGGAGCCCATCCCGATGCGCCGCAGCACCAGCAGCAGGCCAAGACCCAGGCCGCTGCCCAGGTAAAGCAAGCCCGCCAACAGCAAGGGCGGGACGGATCCGGCCAGGGCTTTGGCAAGTGGCGTGCTTGCCCCGAACAGCAGCGCGGAGGCCAGGGCGGGGGCGGCGGTGCGCAGGGACATGGGCGTATGGCACTGGCTGGTTGGTTGTTAACGTATTGTCGCCCGGCCAGGCCGCGTCAGGGCGTGTCCTGGGCAGGCATGACCGGCGACCAGCGATGTTCTTCCGCCTGGCAGTGCAGGCACCAGGCGAAAAGGGCGTCATACATCACCATGCCGTGCGCGAGCATCTCGTGATCGTCGGCGAACACGTGCGACAGGCCCCGCGAGATGGCATATAGCCCCGCCGATTGCGCAGTGAGGTCCAGCCGCGAGATATCCGCCCCGCGCATATGCGATCCGCGCGCTCGCTGATACTGGCTCTGGATGGATTTGTGGTGATAGCGTAACTTCGCCAAGGGCTGCCCGATGACCGCGCCGGTGCATGGCTTGCAATCCATTGTTCAGCACACGCTGAAACGTTCGCCCGCGTCGCATGCCCACAATGGTTGCGATGCCTTCCCCGGGAGAACCGCATGCCAGCCAACCCCACCGCGGATGCGCGCGCGGCCCACGCCAGCGGGCCCGCGCCGGACCTGGCGCTGCTGCTGGCCTTGTCCACGCTATGGGGCGCGTCCTACACCTTTATCCGGCTCGGCGTTGCCACGATTCCCCCGGTGACGCTGATCGCGGCAAGAACACTGATCGCCGGCGCGCTGCTGGTGGCCTGGATGGCCGCCAGGGGCATGCCGATGCCGCGTGATGCTGGAACCTGGCGCCGCTTTGCCGTGCAGGCCATGCTGAACAGCGTGGTGCCCTTTACGCTCATCGCCTGGGCCGAGCAGTCGGTTCCGGCCGGCCTGGCGACGATCCTGAACGCCGCCTCGCCGGTGATGGCCGTGCTGGGAACCTGGCTGGTCACCCGCCACGAACGCATCGCGGCGCGCAAGCTGTTCGGCGTGATCGCCGGGCTCGCGGGCATTTGCATGATCGTCGGCACCAGCGTGCTGGGCGGCCTCGGGCAACAGTTGTTGCCGCAACTCGCCATTGTTGCCGCCACCGCCTGCTATGCCGGCGCGGCCATCTACGGCCGCTCGTTCAGGGACCTGGCGCCGGCGGCGCCCGCGGCCGGTTCGATGATCGTGGGGGCGGCATTGCTGGTGCCGGCAAGCCTGGTCATGGACCGGCCCTGGACGCTGCATCCGTCAATGTCGTCGCTGGCCGCCTTGCTGGCGCTATCGGTTTTTTCCACCGCGCTGGCTTTTGTCATCTACTTTCGCCTGGTGCGCACACTGGGTCCTGTGGGAACCACGGCGCAAGCCTATCTGCGCGTGCCGATCGGCGTCGCCATCGGCATCGTGTTTCTCGGCGAGTCGCTTACGGCCGGGGCATGGGCCGGCCTGGCGTGCGTGGTTGCCGGCGTCGCTGCCATGACGATGCCCGCGCGGGAGCGCCCCGCCGGCGCAAAGCCTGCAACGCCGACGGGCCGCGCGTGACCAACCCGTCGTACATCTGCAGCCTCAGTGAGAGCGAGCTTGCCGGGCGGCTCAGAACCCTGCCTTGTGCAGCGGGCCATCCCATCCGTCCAGGAACTTCGGCAACTGATCCTCCACGTCCACCACGCGATGCCGGTAGAACAGGTGCATGGCCGGTTGCAGGGCCTCCGGCAGCGCGCCGCCACTTGCCCGCGCGAAGAGGCTGTTGGGAATGACCGACATGCCAAGCCGGTTGGTGCCGACCAGCGTCTCGCCGCACTGCCGGCAGAACTGGCGCTCGAGTTGCCGCGTTCTGTGGTGGTACGTGGCCAGGTGCTCGGCGCCGCGTTCCACCAGTACTTGCGCCGGCTCCCAGGCCGTGGCGGCAAATACCGGCGTCGCATAGAAATCCCGGCAAGCCTGGCAATGGCAATTGGCCCTGGCCACCGGCGCTCCGCTAATACGAAGCTGGACCTGGCCGCAAAGGCACTCCAACGTAGCGGGGATTGTCATGGGCATTGTCTCCTGTCTTTTGAATGACGAGGAGCATTCTACTTGGCGCCGGGCCGGGCTGCCTGGCGCCGGCGCGCGGTCATCCCGTGATGGCCGCGTCAAGCATGGCGCCGAACAATCCGATCAGCAGCACGACCGCCGAGGCGATGAACCAGCGCACCGTCTTGCGGTATTCCGGCACCTGGTCATCCTCCACCCGCAGCGAGCGGAACAGGGCAACGATCTGCAGGCACACGGCGGCCAGCAGCGAGGCGGCGGCGAGCAGTGCCTGGGTGCTCCAGCGGCCGGGGCTCTCGAAGCCCCAGAAGCGCCAGAACGCCAGCGAGAAGCCAAGCAATACCGTGATGGCGGTGATGATGCCTTGCCGGTAGCCCGCCGGCACGACCTGGGGCGCCACGCTTGCCGCCTTTGCGGCTGGCGCGGGATCGGGGGCAGGGGCAGCCATGAGATGTCCTCCTGAGCGGTGCCGGACGGCCGCAGATGTGGTGCAACGAGTATAGGCACCGGCGGCCGTGGGTGAATCCTCCTCCATGCCGCCGTCTGTCACGCGCGCTCCCCCGGCATTACAATGCGGCTTCGCGGCCGCAGCCCTGGCGTCAGCGCTGACCGGCTCGCCTTGCCACTGCCTGTGCCTTACCTCCCATACCCTATGTCTTCGCTTTCTCCCTCAGACAATCGCATCTGGTTCGATGGCGCCGCCGGCCGCATCGAGGCCCTGGCGGATTCGCCGCAAGGGCCTCCTGCCGGCATCGCGGTGATCGCGCACCCGCATCCTCTGCTTGGCGGCAGCGCCGAGCACAAGATTCCGGTGGCGCTGGCCAGGATCTTCCAGGCGCGCGGCTATCTGGCCGTGCGGCCCAACTTCCGGGGCGTGGGCGGTACGCAGGGCAGTCACGACGCAGGGCAGGGCGAGACGGATGACATGCTTCTGGCCGTCCGGCATCTCAGGCAGGCGCACCCGGACCTGCCGCTGGCGCTGGCCGGCTTCTCATTCGGCGCCTATGTGCAGACGCGCGTGGCAAAGCAGTTGCTGGAGGACGGCGAACAGATCGCACACCTGATCCTGGCCGGCATGCCGGCAGGCCCGGCCGCCGGCGGCCGCAATTACGACACCCCCGCGGTGCCTGCCGATACCTTCGTCATCCACGGCGAACTGGACACCAACGTACCGCTGCAAGCCGTGTTCGACTGGGCGCGCCCGCAGGAGTTGCCCGTTGTGGTGGTGCCCGGCGCCAACCACTTCTTCACCGGCAAGCTGCCCGTGTTCCAGCGCGCCGTGGCGGAGTACCTGGACCACCGGCAGAGGCTGGGCAGGGCGGCCGGCTAGCCGTGCGTCAGTCCATGGCCGCATGCGCGACCGCGTCGCCGCCGGCATGGTGCGTGGGCCTGATCAGCAGGATCAGCGGCACCACCAGCAGGGTCGCGAGGAACATGACCTTGAAATCGTTGAGGTAGGCGATCATCGAAGCCTGCTGGTTGATCGACTGGTTGAGCATGGCCAGGTCGTAGCGCGAGCCGCTTGCCAGCAGCGCCTGCATGGCCGGGTTGTACACGCTCACATTGGCAGCCAGGTCGGCGTGGGCAACCTGTGTGTTGCGCGTCATCAAGGTCTGGATGACGGAGATGCCGATACTGCTGCCGATATTGCGCATCAGGCTGTAGGTGGCGGTGCCGTCCGCGCGCAGCTCCGGGGCGAGCGTGGAGAATGTCAGCGCGCTGAGCGGCACGAACACCAGCCCCAGCCCGAAGCCCTGGATGATGCCGGGCCAGACGATGTCGGAGACCGACAGCACGACGGTATATTGCATCATCTGCCACAGCGCGAAGGCGGAGATCAGGAAGCCCGACAGCAGCAGCACGCGCGCGTCGATGCGCTTGAGCAGGCGTCCGGCCAGCAGCATTGAAAGCATGGTGCCCGCGCCGCTTGGCGCGGTGACCAGTCCGGTGGTGGCGACGGGATAGCCCATCAGGTTCTGCAACATCGGCGGCAGCAGCGCACGGGTGGCGTACATGACCGCGCCGATCACGAAGATAAAGCAGGCGCCGGTGGCGAAGTTGCGGTCCTTCAGCAACTGGTAGCGGAAAAACGACTTTGGCCCGGCGGTGGCGGTGTGCGCGAGGAAGTAGAGGAAACTCACTCCGGCCAGGATGGCTTCGATCCGGATCTCCAGCGAGCCAAACCAGTCCAGCTGCTCGCCGCGGTCCAGCATGGCCTGCAGCGCGCCGATCGCCAGGCCAAGCGTGATAAAGCCGAAGGCATCGAACTTCACCGCCCGCTCCGCCGCCCTGGCGGGCAGGAACGACAGCACGCCAAACAGCGCGAAGGCGCCAATCGGCACGTTGATGAAGAACACCCATCGCCAGTTATAGCTGTCGGTGAGCCAGCCACCCAGCGTCGGGCCGAGGATCGGGCCCACCATCACCCCCATTCCCCAGACCGCCATCGCCTGTCCCTGCTTTTCGCGGGGATTGATGTCCAGCAGGATCGATTGCGACAGCGGTACCAGCGACGCCCCGAAGATGCCTTGCAGCAGCCGGGAGGCCACGATCTGCGCGAGTGTGTCCGAGAGCCCGCAGAACGCGGAAGCGATGGTGAAGCCCGTGATCGAGACGGCCAGCAGGCGCTTCACACTGAGCCGGTCGGACAGCCAGCCGGTCAGCGGCGTGGCGATCGCGGCAGCGACGATGTACGAGGTCAGCACCCATGTGATTTCATCCTGCGATGCCGACAGGCTGCCTTGCATATGCGGCAGCGCCACATTGGCGATGGTGCTGTCTAGTGTCTGGATCAGGGTGGCGGCCATGATCGAGATGGTGATCATGGGCCGGTTGAGCGGCATCGCTACGCGCCCTGCTACCGCTTCGGATGACATGGATAAGGCAGGCTGGTGGACGGGGATATGATAAGCATGCTTATTATACGGACGCCACAAGGCATGGCAAGGCGGTTTTCGCTGGCGGTACCGCGTCCACGGAGGTAGATGTTTGTACAATCGCGCCATGGAAACGAAACTGGAAAAACGCTTTGGCTTCCTGGTCTCGGACGTCGGCCGGCTCAGCGGCAAGCGCTTCGACGACCTGGCGAAGTCGTCCCTTGATCTCACCAGGGCGCAATGCCGCGCGCTCGCCTACCTGTCGCACTACGGTGAAGTCAACCAGGTGCGGCTGGCCGACTTGCTTGAAGTCGCGCCGATCTCGGCTGGCCGCCTGCTGGACCGGATGGAAGAGGGCGGCTGGATCGAACGGCTGCCGAACCCCGCGGACCGCAGGGAACGGGTGGTGCGCATGACGCCCAAGGCGGAGAAGGCACTGGACAAGGCGCGCCGGGTCGGGGATGAGGTTGCCGAGGAAGCGCTGGCAGGGCTCAGCGCGCAGGAGCGGGAGCAGTTGATCCGCTTGCTCCAGCGCGTGCGGGTCAATCTCGGCACGATTGTCGATCGCTGACGGGAAGGGCGCGTACGATGCATCGCTCAAAGCAGCCGGTGCATGTCTTCCACCGCGTCATCCAGCTGCAGCTTCAGCAGCTTCAGCAGGCAGTACAAGCCATAGGCTTCTTCGGCTTTCTCGCTCTGCAACTCCGCTAGCTGCAGCACGCTGTCCAGGCCGGCGCTGACACTCTGCAATTCGGCGCAGCCGTTCGCCATGCGCTCGCCGAGGCTGCGGTTCAGCGCATCGATCTGGGCGGTCAGTTCGGCTACGCGGGGCGGATCCCCGGGTTCGGCGGGACGGCTCAGGCTGAGCACTTCGGCGATGAGATCGCTTAGCGTGCTGAAGACGAAGGGCGGATCAGTCGGACTGCCGGCGCTGGCGATCGGCTTGGGACCGGCTCGGTCGGTGGGACGCAATGCAAGCTCCTCATAGTGTGGAGGTCCGCCTGCTCCAACGCGAGAGTGGCGGGCTCGCAAAAGCATACTGCGTATGCGGTCGCTCGCCCTTCGGRAATTTCCGTATTTGCACGGCACCGCATTTTGCCTTGCACCAACCGTTCACCACCGATGCTGCCTGCGCCTGCCGCAACGCGATGCCTGCGATCCGGTCGGCGTGGAATCCGGTCCGGATCGCATGGTTGCTGCGGGGGCTTCAGCCTTGCTTGGGGGCGACTTCATGGTTGGCCATCAGCTCAAGCGCCCTGACCAGCCCCGAATGATCCCAGCCCGCGCCACCATGGCTTGTGCACGCATTGAACAATTCCTGGCAGGTGGCGGTATTCGGCAGCGACAGCCCCATCTCCCGGGCGTTCGACAGCGCAAGGTTCAGGTCCTTCTGGTGCAGCCCGATGCGGAAACCCGGTTCGAACGTGCGCTTGATCATGCGTTCGCCATGCACTTCCAGCACCTTGGAGGAGGCAAAGCCGCCCATCAGCGCCTGGCGCACGCGCGCCGGGTCCGCGCCCGCCTTGGACGCGAACAGCAGCGCTTCGGCGACCGCCTCGATGTTCAGCGCCACGATGATCTGGTTGGCGACCTTGGCGGTTTGCCCCGCGCCGTTGTCGCCCACCAGCGTGATGTTCTTGCCCATCAGTTCGAACAGCGGCCGTACCGTTTCGAAGGTAGCCTCCGGCCCGCCCACCATGATGGACAGCGTGGCATTGCGCGCGCCGACCTCGCCGCCCGATACCGGCGCATCCAGGTACTGGCAGCCGCGCGCGTCGATACGCTTGGCAAATGCCTTGGTGGCGATAGGCGAGATCGAACTCATGTCGACCACGATCTTGCCGGCGCTCAGTCCGTCGGCAATGCCGCCCTCGTTGAACAGCGCCGCTTCCACGTGGGGCGTGTCCGGCACCATCAGGAAGATCACGTCGGCCCGTTCGGCCACTTCCTTGCCGCTGCCGCAGGCCACGCCGCCGCTGTCCAGCAAGCTTTGCGGCACGCCGCTGCGGCTGGACAAGCTGACTTCGTGGCCGCCGGCGATGAGGTTCGCCGCCATCGGGGTGCCCATGATGCCAAGGCCGATAAATCCAAGCTTCACTTTTGTTCTCCGTTAGTGCATGGCACTGGCATCGCGTACGCCGCGATGCCGGTGTTTCAAATCGCAAACCGCAAATCAAAGATATCAATAGCCCGATGCCTGCCCCGGGGCGGCTTGCCCGGCACGCATCTGCGTGACCACCTGCCTGGCGCCGGCCGCCATCAGCCGCGCATCGGAGCCCACCGTGACAAACTGGAAGCCCTGTTCGATCCGGCGCAATGCCGCCTCCGGCGCGCCGTTGTGGATGCCGGCGACTACGCCGTGGGCCTTGGCGCGCGAAAGCACATGCGCAATGGCGTCCGCAACGGGCGGGTCGACATCGTCGAAGGTGGGCCTGCAACCGAGCGCCAGCGACAAATCGGACGGGCCGATATAGACGGCATCGAGCCCCTGGACCGAGAGGATGTCGTCCAGGTTGTTGAGCCCTTGCATGGTCTCGATCATCGCGAAGGTGACGATGGTCTCGTTGGCGTGTTCCGGATAGTCGGCGCCGCCATAAAGCAAGCCGCGGATCGGTCCGAAGCTGCGCGTGCCCAGCGGCGGGTAGTGGGTGGCGGCGACGAACCGTTCCGCGTCTTCGCGGGTATTGATCATCGGACAGATGACACCGTACGCGCCGGCGTCGAGCACCTTCATCAGGATGCCCGGCTCGTTCCACGGCACCCGTACCACGGGCACGGTGTCCGTGGTGGAGATCGCGGTGAACAGGGTGATGGCGTCGCGGTAGTCGACGGCGCCATGCTGCAGGTCCACCGTCAGTGAATCCCAGCCCTGGTGGGCCATGGTCTCCGCGGCGAAGCCGCTGGGGATGGACAGCCAGCCGTTGATGACAGCGTGCCCCCCCGCCCACATTTTCCGAATCCGGTTCTCGCGCATTGTCTCTCCTCGCATGGGTTTGTCCGGCGCTGGTTGCCCTGTGCCGCCAACTTATAAGTTATCGTACAACTTGGAGGGAAGTATAAGCTTTACACGCGCTTCGTCAAGAGACGGCGGGAAGTGTCGGCGATGATCGTCTGCTTCTATCAATTTAGCGGCGGCTCGGGGCTGGCGCTCCGGCTTGGGGGCGGATAGCGCCCGCCTGCCGCTTTAGACGTTTTCGTCGTAGGATGTCCTACTAAAAGAAATCGACATTGACGCACCTGGATGGATATCCCCGCGATCCGTCGCAGCGTTTTGTTGCTGCTGAAACGGCCCGGCGGGGAATCCGCCGGGCGCGAACAGGAAACCGGGCCCGGATGCACCTGGAAATACGATGAGTGGCCTTGCGGCGTTCGCCTCAGCGCTTGCCGATCCGGAAAGCGATCTCGCCGACGCCTTCGATGCCCGCGGTCACCGCATCGCCCGGCTGCAGCGCGCCGACGCCAGCCGGCGTGCCAGTGAAGATCAGGTCACCCGGCGCCAGGGTCACACTTTGCGATACGTAGGCAATGACGTCCGCCACGGGCCAGATCTGCTCGTTCAGGTTGCCTTCCTGGCGGGGCTCGCCATTGACCTTGAGCCATACGCGGCCGTGGGCGGGGTGCCCGATGCTGGCAGCGGGCTGTAGCGGACCGCACGGGGCGGAGGCGTCGAAGCCCTTCGACCAGTCCCACGGGCGGCTCATCTTCTTGGCGGTGTCCTGCAGGTCGCGGCGCGTCAGGTCCACGCCAACGCCGTAGCCCCACACCAGTTCGAGCGCCTGCTCCGGCTTGATGTTGGCGCCACCCTTGCCGATGGCCACCACCAGTTCGATTTCATGATGGAGGTTGTCCGTCAGCGGCGGATAGGGCACGGTTCCTTCCGCGGCTACCACCGCATCGGCCGGCTTGGTGAAGAAGAACGGCGGTTCGCGGTCCGGGTCATTGCCCATCTCGCGCGCATGCGCCGCATAGTTGCGGCCAACGCAGAACACGCGGCGGATGGGGAAGCGGGCGCTGCTGCCGGCCACGGCGACGCTCGCCTGCCCGGCGGGCTGGATGACGAATTCAGTCATGTCTGGGTTCCTGGGGGCGTATGTGAGGAGGCGGTTACTTTGCAAAGACCTGGCTGATGTCGCCGAAGGCCTTGAACTCAAGGGCATTGCCCGACGGATCGAGGAAGAACATCGTGGCCTGCTCGCCAACCTGTCCCTTGAAGCGTACATGCGGCTCGATCACGAACCGGGTGTCAGCGGCGCGCAGCTTGTCAGCCAGTGCTTCCCRCGCTTCCATGGACAGGATCGCGCCGAAGTGCCGCACCGGCACCTCGTCGCCATCGACGGCACTGGTTGCGCGATGGCCGCATTCTTCCGGCGCGAGGTGCGCGACGACCTGGTGGCCGTAGAAATTGAAATCGATCCAGGCATCGGAACTGCGGCCTTCCGGGCAGCCGAGGAGTCCGCCGTAGAAGCGGCGGGCTTCCGCCAGGTCGTTGACGGGAAAAGCCAGGTGGAACAACGGCGTTGCGCTCATGGGAGGGGCTCTTGTGGGTTGGGGGTATCGGCAGTGCGTCCGCATTGATTGTAATCAGCAGAAGTCGTAATATGAAACGAATGATTTCTGTGCTCAGCATAGAAATTTTCGATATAAAACCATGATCGGACCATGAGCCGCACCGGATGATCCGCTATTTCCGTACCTTCCTGGTCGCCGCCGAAACCTCGTCCTTTTCCGCCACTGGCGCGCGCCTGGCCCTCACGCAGTCCGCTGTGAGCACGCAGATCCGCCGGCTGGAGGAAGACCTGGGATGCGCCCTGTTCGACCGGGCCGGCAAGTCGGTCGCACTGAGCGAGGAGGGCCGCAAGCTGCTTCCGGAGGCCATGCGCTTTGTCGAGCTCTATGAGTCGATGAAGGGCCGCGTGCATTCGGCCCCGGATACCACGCCGCTGGATCTTGGCGCCGTCTCGACCGTGCAGGCCACGCTGCTGCCCAAGGCCATGAAGCGCCTGCGCGCCGGCTTTCCCAAGGCGCACGTCAATATCGTTCCCGGCATGTCCACCCAGTTGCTTACCCAGGTGGATGCCCGCGAGCTTGACGTAGCCGTCCTGATCAGGCCCAGGCTTGGCATTCCCCAGGAACTCAAATGGGTGCCGCTGATGCGGGAGCGCTTTGTCGGCATCGCGCCCTCCGGCTCGCCGCGCGAGCTGAAGGCGGCGCTGGCGGCGTTGCCATTCATCCGCTACAACCGGCATTCCATGGGCGGCCAGCTGGTGGACCGCTATCTCCGGCGCCACCGGCTGTGGGTGGACGAGAGCATGGAGCTGGACGAGCCAGCGGTGATCCTGCAGATGGTGGGCGAGGGGCTGGGCTGCGCGATCATTCCGGCGGAACTGGTCCCGCTCAAGTCAGCGCGCAACGTCGTGGAAATACCGCTGCCGGGCGAACCGGTCTTTCGCGAGATCGGCGTGCTGGTCCGGCAGTCGGCGCTCAAGCGGCCATCCATGGCGGCACTGATCGATGCGCTCGTTGCCGAGACCGCTCACTGGCGGGACCCGGTGTAATCAGGCGGTCTCCTCGGCAAGCATGCATGCCGGGCCGCGCTGCATCGCCATCCAGGCAATCGCAAGCGCGGCCAGCGAGAAGCCTGCCGCGGCCCACGGCAGGCAAGGCTGGCGTGCGTTCAGCGCTTGGGCCAGGACAGCAATGTGGCCTCTACGACGGCCTGCAGGTCCTCTCGCGTCGCGCCGCTCTTGGCCCGCACCGCCATGCCCTGGATGATGGTGGCAATGTAGTGCGCGGCGCCGCCGGCCGTCATCCCCTTCGGCAACTGGCCATTCCCGCTGGCCAGGACGTCTTCGAACCGATCGCGCAGCAGGTCGCAAATGGCGTTGCGGTTCGACGCAAGCGCCTCCCGTATGGCTTCGTTGCCGGGCGAGCAAGCCAGGGCGGCATTGGTCTCGAGGCAGCCGTGCGGCGTGCCCGCGCCAGTGTGCAGTTCGACCATGCCATGCAGCAATCGCTCGGCGATCCGGCGCGGCGTTGGCTCGGCCAGCGCAGCCTGCCGGAAGGCCAGATAGCGCTGATGGTAGCGCTCGAGAACTTTCCTGAAGAGCGTCTCCTTGTTGACGAACGCGCCATAAAGGCTCGACTTTGTCAGGCCGGTGGCTTCGAGCAGGTCGGCCAGCGAAGTCCCCTCGTAGCCGTTTTCCCAGAATGCCCGGAGCGCCAGGTCAAGAACCTCGTCTTCGTCGAATTCGCGCGGTCGTGCCATGGAATCGTGCGGCAGGAGTGGAAACCATGATTGTAGACCACCTGGTCCGTAATACCGGCTCGCCGCGCCGACCAGGCCGCGCCGAAAAAAAAAACGCCCCGGGCGGCGGGAGCGCACTCGGGGCGATGAGGACGAATTGGCGGTACCCACGAGGCGCCGCCACCCAGCAAATCGAAAAATCGGAGAGTCAGCAAGCGGGACGGATCACGCGCCGCAGAACACGTGCCCGCATATTAAGGAGCACAGCAGCGGATCAAAGCCCGGAGTAGCAGGGCCATTGCGGCCCTATCCCGGCTTTAGGCACCAGGGCGGTGCTCATGGCCTAGCGCTGGGCAGGCCTGCCTGTCGCACACGTCACTTGCGGTCTCGGGAGGCGGCTCCGGCCGGCCGGCCGCGCCGACGCATTGCCCGGCCCGCGGCTCCCGGACTCGCGTCTTATTGCGGCAGCCGACATCGAATGGCGTCCCCAGGGAAGATCAGGCAACCGGCGGCTCGTCCCGGAGAAAGCGCGCCGGGATGGCGCCCTTGACCGGGAACAGGTGGAAGTAGGGGCGGGCTTCGGCGATGACACGTTGCACGGACGGGCGGCCCCACAGGCGCTCCGCATAGGCGGCCAGGCGCGGATGCGTTTGCGCGAACGGCATCACCATGCCCGCATAGAACAGCGCCGGCTCCGCCGAGCAGTCCGCCAGGGTGAAATGCTCGCCCGCCACCCAGGTCCTGTCCGCCATGTGCTGCTCGATCATGTCATAGGCAGTGCGCAGCGTGGCCTGCGCGTCCGCGACGCCGCGCGGATCGCGCTCGCCATCGGCCCGCAGCCGGTCGCCCACGATCTTCTGCACCGGGATGTGCACGTAGTGGTCGAAGGTGCGGTCCCATAGCCGAACCTCGCGGCGCTCGTCGTCCGTGGCGGGCAGCAACGGGCGCGCGCCGGGGTAATGCCGGTCGAGATACTCGATGATGATCGTGCTTTCCGGGATTGTCAGGCCGCGGCTGTCGTCGCGCAGGACCGGCATCTTGCCGATGGGCCAGAGCGCCAGGAAGGCGGCGCGGGAGTCCGGCTCGCCAAGGTTGACCAGATGGGTGGAAAACGGCGTGCCGTTCTCGTAAAGCGCGATCAGCACCTTGTGGCAAAAAGAGGACAGCGGATGAGCATGGAGCGTCAGGGCCATGATGGTTGCCTCCTTGTCGTTCCGGCCGCAGCCGGGATGCCGGATCGTAGACCAGCCCGCCGCCAAATGCGCCGACGAAGCTGCCGATCTGGTGGCTGAAGAATGCCACGCCGCCAAGCATCGCCTGCCAGCGCAGGCCGAAGGTTTCGGCGATCCAGCCTGCCACCAGCGGTGCCACGCCCAGCCACAGGAAACCCATCACCGCGGCGAACACCAGCGTGCTGCCGGGCGTGGGCGCGGACGAGAAATACCAGGTCAGCGCAAGCGAGCGCACGGTGTAGATGGTGCCGAGCAGCATGAGCTTGTTGACCCGGCCGCCGGCCCAGCCGAAGAACAGGCTGCCCAGCACGTTGAAGCCGCCGATCACGCCCAGGGCCTTGGCGCTGAGCATGGGGTCCATGCCGCAGACGTCGAGATACGAGGGCAGGTGCGTGGTGAGGAAAACCAGCTGCATGCCGCAGACGAAATAAGCGGCGCCCATGACCAGGAAGGCCTTGTGCCGCAAGGCCGTGCCAAGCGCCTCGCGCGCGTTTTGCTGCACGCCGCCCGGCGGCGTGGGCAGCGGCAGGCGATCCACCTTGCCGGCAAACCAGGCGGCCGGCAGCATCACCAGCGCCAGCACGACAAAGGCCGCCAGGCCCACGCGCCAGCCGTAGGATTGCGCCACCATTTGCCCGATCGGCGCGGCTACCAGGGCCCCGAGCGAGCCGGCGCCCGACACGATGCCCAGCACCGTGCTGCGCAAGGCGGCCGGCACCGGGCGTGCCGCGACCGCCATGGAAATGGCGCTGCCGGTGCAGGCCATCGACGCCCCGATCGCCACGCCGGCGCCGAGCGTCACGCCCACGATGCCGTGGGCGGTGGCCAGCAGCACCAGGCCCAGCACATAGAGCAGCGAGCCGCTCATCATCAGGGGCCGGAATCCTACCCGCGTGGCCCACGCGCCGGCCAGCGGCTGGAGCAGGCCCCAGGCCAGGTTCTGCACCGCAATCGCAATCGTGAAGTCCGACACCGAGATGCCGATGTCCCTGGTCAGGGGCGGCATGAAGATGCCCAGGCTCTGTCGCAGGCCCATGGCCAGGCTGAGCATCACGGAGGCGCCGAGCAGGATCGGCAGGACGGGGCGGAGGTCGGTCAGGCGGGGAGGCACGGTGGGGCTGTCTCTATTGTTGTCTTTGTCTTGTTGTTCTCTTATGCCGGCTCGCCCTGGGCAGCCGCGAACAGATGCGAACACACGTGAACAGCCGCTCAGGGCTGGGTCAATGGCTCAACCGAGGGTAGTTCCGAACGAAATCGAAGTCAATTTGGATCTGCTTAAGCGACCCTTTGCGCGGCGCCGGCGTTCGCGCTATGGCCTGACTGCGGTTGCCAGCAGGGCCGGCATCGGCACGTCGAAGGCGTCGCCGCTGACATAGGCGGCAACGGTGTCCCGGAGCGCTGCGCGGATGGCTTCCCTGGCTTGCGGGCTTTGCGCACGCAGGGTGGCAGATGCGCGCACCGTTCCCGCCGCGACCATCTGGAAGAGCTGGTCGGGCGTCGCCATGCGCCAGCTCTGCGGCACCTGGCGGCAGGAGGGGGAGACAAAGCCCGCGCCGAGCAGCGCCTTTGCGCACGCATCCGGATCGCTGAACAGGAAGAAGTTCGGTCCCGCCGGCAGGCCGACATCCAATGTGCCGTGGGCGCGCACGGCGGCATAGAGCGCCCCGAATCCCACGGCGCGCTCCGGCACGTCCCACACGGTGAATGCCACGCGCCCGCCGGGCTTGAGCACGCGCAAGGCCTCGCGCAGCGCCAGGTCGGGATCGGGCAGGTGGCACATGCCGAAGGCGTTGACGACCGCATCGAAGGTGCCCGGTTCGAACGGAAGCGCCTGTGCATCGGCCTGTTCGAAGCGCAGCGCGGGATAGCGCTGGCGTGCCATCCCGACCTGCGCGGCCGCGAAGTCGATGCCCACCGGATGCGCGCCGCGCCGCGCCGCCGCGTCGGCCACATAGCCCGCGCCGGTCGCGACATCCAGCACTTGTGTTCCGTCGCCAACGGCCGCCGCATCCAGCAGTGCGCCGATGGATTGGATGGTGACGCCCGAAAGGTTTTCGTCGTATCCGGAGACGGTGGCGGGGTCCTCCCAGCCAGCCCGTTCGAATTCCTGGAAGGATTGCGCTGAACCGGCCATGGGAACCTCCGTTGGCGAGAGCTGCGCACGGTGACCGATGCTGCGCTTGCGGCGCGGGCATCCGTGCGTGTCGCTCACTTTGCGCCAGGTCTTTACTTGCGGCAAGTCCTCCCGGAATGGCGGCCGGGCCCCCGGACCGGACAATCGCGGCGCCATTGACCGCATCCCCGGCGACGCGCAGTTCGTGATCGTCGGGACGCCGTCGCGCTGCGGAAGCGCTAAGTCAAACATGCCTGTACCTGGCGGATCGCGGCTGGCGCCATCGGGCATCCGGTGGACGCGCATGGCGAATCAATGCGCGTATGCTCTGCCAACAGCCAACTTTCCCGCATTCCCATGTCGAAAGTCTGCAAAGCCGTTATCCCTCTGGGCCCGGCATCGCTCCTGGCGCTCGCGCTGACCGGCTGCGTGTCCCACTACCGGGTCGAGACCGGCGCACCCGCCGCCCGTGTGCGGTTGCTGACCAACACGGAAGACAACACGACCTTCAGCGTGGTGGATGCGGGYAAATGTCCCAAGCCGCCCAAGCCGCTCTTGCTGGCCGCGACGGGAAACCAGATCACGGCGATGGGGAGGGAACCCGGCCTGGCGATGGTGGGGATCTCGCCGGAGCCCCCCGGCCGCACGCGCGAACGGTGGTTGCTGGCAGGCCATCGGATCTACCTGACCGCGATGGCGGCATCGGCCGCCGACGACCAGCCTTACCGCTGCGCGGTGGGCATTTCCTTTGTGCCGCTGCCAGGTTGGGAGTATGAGTTCCGCTTTCAGCGCAATGCCGCCGCGAAGAGTTGCGGCGGACAGGTGCTGCGGCTGGTCCGGGCAGAGGGCGGCGCCATCGCAACAACGCCCGATCCTACGCAACAGGTCTTTCGCGGCTTTGAAGCGGACGCGGTCTGCGCGGCGCCGTGAGGCAGCCTGGCGCTGCCGCGGCGCAGCGTGTAGCCGGGCCGGTCAGCGCTGTGCCGCCGCCGCGCCCGGCATGAGGCCGGCATAAGGCGCATCGGTCAGCGTTCGCAGGAATGCCACGAGATCGTCGATCTCCGCTTCGGTCATGGCCGGGGCTGTTCCCGCGCGCCGGTTCATCGGCGTGGAGTTGATGTTGATGTTTCCCCGGTAGGCCGCCGGCACGTCGTCGAAGGTCCTGGCGCCGCGATACCACTTGCCCGGATCGGTCGAGCGCGTGTTGTAGAACGCCACCGCATCGCGCAGCGTGGTGAACACACCGTTGTGCATGAAGCTCTGGCGCACCGCCACATTGCGCAGGCCGGGCGTGCGGATATAGCCGCACCATTGCTCCGGCTCGGGCCAGCGCAGGCGGCGGGCGCTGTCGCACAAGCCGTTGTCGAAATGGCCGGGGTCGCGGTTGGCGGCCAGCGCGCGGTTGCGCGGAACGGCAATGGCGTCGTAGCCGAAATCCGTAAACAGCGAGCGCTCGGGACGGCTGGCGGTGTCCGCCAGCGTGTGGCAGCTCATGCAATTGCCCTTGTCCGGGTTCTTGAACAAGGCCAGGCCGCGCGCTTCCTGCGGTGCCAGCGGCGTGCGGTGGCGCAGGTAGTCATCGAAGCGGGAACTGAAGGGCGCCATCTCATCGCTCTGCAGGTAGGCCTCCAGCGCCTTGCCCAGCGCCCTCACCATTTGCTCGGGATCGGTCTGTACCGCGGCGCCGAAGTGCCGGGCCAGCGCGGGTGCCAGCCCGGTCCCCTTGACCTTGCGCAGCAGGCTGGCGGGGGTGCCGTTGTTCATCTCGTTGGGATCGAGCAAGGGGCCGCGCGCCTGCTCGGCGAGTGTGTCGGCGCGGCCGTCGGCGAACAGGCCGCCGAAGGGCGACGCGTAGGGCGCGTCGTTGTCCTGGTAGAAGTGCCGGCGTGGAATGTAGCGCACGTAAAGCAGCGACGGCGCGTTGCGCAGGCTGAAGCGGCCGGGCCGGCTGCCCTGGGGCACGTGCGGCCCGGCCAGAGCGGCGGGCGACAGTGTTGGCGCGAAGGCGCGCGCCGGGTCGTGGCAGGCGGCGCAGGATGTGCCGCGCGGCTCCGACAGGCGGGCGTCGAAGAAGATGCGCTTGCCCAGCGCGGCCAGGCCAGGATCGGGGCGGAAGACGGCGGCGGTGGGGTCCACCTTGGCGGTGACCTTTGGCGTGCCGTTGCCGATGGTCGCCACCACGCCCGCGGGCGGGGCGCCCGGCGTCAGCGCCACGCCGGGCGGCGGCGCCGCCAGGCAGGCACCGCCAACGCAGGCCAGAAGGGCGATGGCGGCGCGCGTGGCTGCGCTCACGGCGCCAGGAAGCCGGTCTTGTCGCAAGCCAGCGTATTGGAGGTTTGCACGCAGGTAGCCATCAGCTTGCCGGCCACGCTATAGGCCTTGAAGGTCCAGCCGGTGGCGGGCGATGCGTTGCGCTCCATCATCACGAAGCCGAAGCTGCTGTGATGGGTGATCTTGTCGATGACGGTGCCGGGCGCGGGAATCGTGCCGGGCGGCAGCGGATCGGGCAGCGCTACGTCCAGGTTGTCGCCGCCGTTGCCGGACACGATGGTGGCCGGGTGGCCGGAGGCGAAATTGATGGCCTGGAAGTCATGCACGTGGCCGTGCAGCGCCACGTGCACGCCGACCGGGTAATAAGCCTGGGCGTTGGCGTTGCTCATCACCGACTGCAGCGCCAGGTTGCCCGGCGCGGGGTTGTTGCCCGCCACCGGCGCAAAGGCCAGGATGGGATGGTGGTTGGTGAACAGGGTGGTGCTCATGCCCGGCCTGGCGGCGAGCCAGCCCACCGTCTGGAACTGCTTCTGGTAAGCGATGAACTGCGGGTCGTTGGTGGGCAGCGCGGTCTTGCCGGCCTTGGCCGAGTCAAAGACGATGACTTGCGAACCGGTGCCGAGCGCAACGGCGTAGGGCTCGGAGTAGTTGGCGTTGCCGTCGTTGGCCGGGTCGTTGCAGGAGCGCGCGTCCGAGTACGGGCGTGGATCGAGGAAGCGGAACCAGCCCTGGCCGGCGCGCGCGCATTCCTCATGGTTGCCGCGCACCACCACCCACGGTGCCTTGGCCATCAGCGCGGCGGCGGGCTTGAAGAGGTCGGCCTGCCAGGTATCCCAGCCATAGCCCCACGGCGTGCCCTGGCAGCCGGCGATATCGGGCGGGCAGAGGTTTTCGCGATAGTGGTAGTCGCCGATATGCAGGACCAGGTCGGGGTTCATGCCGGCGGCGGTGGCGGCGAGCGCGGCAAACGGCCACGCGGTGCCGTCGCTGCAAGGCTGGTAGGCGTTATCCGCCTTCTTCAGGCGGCAGCCGGTGTCGGCCAGCACCAGCACGCGCTGCGGCTGGGCCTTGGGTAGCGGCAGTGTCTGGCCCGCCACGCTGGCGGCGGCCGCATTGGCCGGCAGGGTCGCTTCGCACACCGAGACCGGGAAGTCCGATGGCTTGGAGTCGGCAGCGGCGCTGGCGGTGGTGCGCAGCGGCATGGTGCCGGCGACCACGCGCAGCGCCATGCGCTGCTGCACGCCATCTACCGTCAGCAAGGGGCACAGCGCATTCGACGGCAGTGCGCTGCCCGCGGCGGCGGCCGGCGCGACATAGCTGGTGATGACGCGGGCGATGGCCTGGTTGCTGTCGCCGATCTCTACCCACGCGGCCTGGATGTTGGCGCTGGTGCTGGCTGCATCGCCGGCCGGCACGACCGGCGCGGCGGGAGCGGCGGGGGCGGCCGGAGCCACCGGCGCGGCTGCCGCGTCGGTGCTGTCGCTGCCGCAGCCGTGCAGTACCGCTGCCGTGGCCAGCACCGCCAGGATCGCGCCGATGCCGACACGTGTGGCGGCTCCGGCGCGCCGGTTCGCTTTGGGGTTGCCCATTGTTATATCTCCCTGTCCGCTTTGTTAGCGAGGCGGAAATATACGGAAGGGATGTTTCGGCGCGATGAACGTTATGTGTCAGCGCCGCGGCCCTGGCCCCCCGCGGCGGGCGGCGCGCGTGGCTTCAGCCGCGGCCAGCTGCAGTTCGCGCGGCAGCGCGGTGATGGCGGCATGGAAGAAGCGGCGCTCCGCCGGGCGCAGCTTGCCGAGCAGGCCGGCCAGGCGCTCCACGGTGGCAAACGCGGCGGGGGTGTCGCCGTGCTCGAAGGTGTGGAACCAGCTGGCTTCAAGCAGCAGGTTGGCGAGTTGCAGGGCGCCGTAATGCACGTGCCCGGCATCGTGCTCGTTCAGCGCGAAGCCGGCCAGCGAAGACCAGCTGATAAAGCCCTTGGCGCGGGCAAACGGCGCATGGAAGGGGCGCAGCGCGTCCACGGCTTCGTCGAGCAGCAGCGGCCGCTGCGCGCGGAACGCCTTGAGCGTGCCGCCGCCGTCCTGCGCGCAGTTGCCGCGCGCGATACGCAGCAGGAAGATGATGTTCCACGCCGAGCCGCCGCCTGCGCCGAAGCGGTCGCAGATCCACTCCGACAAGCCCAGCCAGCGCACCGACTGGCGCTGCACCTGGCCGGCGGGCCACTGGCGCGCCGGGTCGATCAGGGCATGGTTCCAGAACAGCCACAGGCACAGGCCGAGATTGGCGGCCACGTGCTGCGCGGCATCTACCGAGTCCGCTTCGTACGCGGCCTGCAGCGCGCCGGAGAAGCCTGCCACGGCGGCTTCGGCGGCCTGCCGGGCTGCCTCCGGCTGCGTGGCCATGTCGCGGATCGCCACGGTCTTGTGGATCAGCGCGCCCAGGTTCAGGGTTTCAAAGCGCACGCGCGGGTTGTAGCGCACCACCGGCTGCAGCGCGGGGTCGGCGGCAAGGCTCTCCAGCTCGGCCTGCGCCGCTTCCATCTGGTTGCCGGCATAGCGCTCCCAGGCGCGCACCACGCGCGCCATGGCGGCGAAGGTCGGCAGGGCGGTATCCACGGTGCCGGTGCCGACGATGCGGTCAAAGCGCTGCAGCGCCGCACGGCTGCGCGCGAGGTCGTCGCCACGCCGCCACGCCAGGCTCTCCTTGAGCAGGGCGAAGGCGTGCTGGAAATCGTCGGTGGCGCAGCGCTGTGCCGCGCGCAGGGCGTTGGCCACGCCGTTGCTGGCGCTACCCCCCGCAACGCCCACGCCGTCCTGCATGCCGCGCATGGCTTGCGTGAGGTGGCTCCAGTAGCTGATGTCGCGCATCACGTAGTCGACGGCAGGATTACCGGGGCTGCCGGGATTTCCATCGCCCCCCTTGCCGGCGCGCTGCGCGGCGCCCGTGGCCGGTCCCACGAAGCGCGCCAGCGCCGCATCGCCGGCCCGGCGGCCGTCCACGGTGAAACGCAGGCGCTTGCAGGCCGCCGGCGTGATCCAGAACGGCCCGCGGCTGCGGTGCGCCGGGTTGAGCCCGGCGGCGCACTGGCTGCGATCCGGCCCCCAGCCCACCGGGATGTCCCAGCGCGCGAAATCGGCAAAGGCGCGGGAGACCAGCATGCGGATATTGGCGGCGTCGGGAAAGCGCGTTCGCAACAGAACCGCTGGCACGCCGGTGGCGCCCTTGCGCGCGGCCAGGCAGACCGCGGCGAGCAGCCACAGGCTCTGGTAGCGCGCGGGCTCGCCATTGACGCGAAAGGGCGCGGACAACTCGATGGTGAGGGAGGGCTGGGGCATGCGTTCGCGGATCGATTGGAGGGCCGTGGGCGCCTTCGGCGAGCACCGCCGGAACGCGCAGGTTACACAGGTTACAGCAAATGCTCTTGGCGGCGTGCCGCCGGACTCCTATGCTCCGCTTCGTTCGCCAGGCCTGGCCAGCAATCCCGTGCTCCCTTGCCGATGTTCGTACCCCGGCACGTCACCGGCACGGCTGCAGGGACCGCCACTTCTTCGCAGCGACGGCGGCGCGGGGTGGCTCCGATCACTACTAAGAACAATGGAGAGAATCTTGAAGCAAACCGCAATCCTGGCCGCGCTATGCGCGGCGCTCTCGGTCTCAACGGCCCGTGCGGAAGTGCTCTGCACGGTAATGGCGGACGCCGCCAGCGGCAAGATCCTGAAACAGGAGGGCACCTGCGGCCAGCGCGTGACCGCCGCATCGACGTTCAAGGTGCCCCTGAGCCTGATGGGCTTCGACTCGGGGCTGCTGGTGGACGAGCATGCGCCGGCCATGCCGTTTCGTGCGGAGTATCGCGAGAGCAATCCCGCCAAGCGCGTCACAACGGATCCCGAACGCTGGATGAAGACTTCGGTCGTGTGGTACTCGCAGCAGTTGACGCAACAGCTTGGCGAAGCGCGCTTCCGGCGCTATGTGGGCGAGTTTCAATATGGAAACGGCGATGTGTCGGGGGACCCCGGGAAGCACAATGGGCTGACGCACTCATGGCTCAGCTCGTCGCTGAGGATCTCGCCGCTGGAGCAGGTCGCCTTCCTGGCGAAGGTGGTCAATCGCAAATTGCCCGTCTCCGCGCATGCTTACGACATGACGAGCCGGATCATGGCGATCGGCGTGCTGCCGGACGGATGGGCCGTGCACGGCAAGACGGGCACCGGCGCTCCGATCCTGGCCAATGGGTCCGAGGACTGGAACCACGGCTATGGATGGTTTGTCGGCTGGGCGACGAAGGCGGGCCGCAGCGTGGTGTTTGCCCGCCTGACCCAGGATGAAAAGAAGGAGTCGGTCGGCGCCGGCTTGCGCACGCGGGAAGCGTTCATGCAGGAGCTGCCGGGACTATTGGCCTCCCGCTAAGGCCGCCGCATCCGACGGATGCCATGTCAGCCGGAATGGCAAATGGCATCCGTTCCAACATCACAGGAAAAGACAGATGAGACACTCACCCGTTCGCCGCACGCTGCTGCTTGCCGCTGCTTCGGTTCCTTTTACCAGCGCCTGTACCTCGTTGGCAGGCAGAGCCGGGGGGAGCGCCGCGGCGCAAGACCGCCTTGCCGCTCTCGAGTCCGCAGCGGGCGGGCGGCTTGGGGTCGCGGCGCTGAATACGGCCAACGGCGCGCGGATCAGCCACCGCGCCAGCGAACGCTTTCCGCTCTGCAGCACATTCAAGGTGCTCGCGGCATCCGCCATCCTGCAGCGCAGCGCGGCGGAAAGCGGACTGCTGCAACGACGCATCGCCTACACGAAAGACGAACTCGTTGCGTATTCACCGGTCACCGGAAAGCACGCAGGCGAAGGCATGACGGTTTCGGAGCTCTGCGCGGCCGCTCTCCAGTACAGCGACAACACGGCTGCCAACCTGCTGATGAAGATACTTGGCGGTCCCGCCGCCGTGACGGCGTTTGCCCGCTCGATCGGCGACGACGCGTTCCGGCTCGACCGCTGGGAGACCGAACTCAACACGGCGATACCGGGCGATCCGCGCGACACGTCGACACCCGCGGCGATGTCGCGGAGCCTGCAACGGCTCGCGCTGGGCGATGCGCTGGGCGCGGCGGAACGCGGCAGGCTGGTGGCATGGATGCGCGGCAACACGACCGGCGCGACGCGCATCCGCGCCGGCGTGCCGGCGGATTGGCAGGTGGCGGACAAGACCGGTTCCGGCGACTACGGCGCGGCCAATGATATTGCCGTGGCGTGGCCCCCCGGAAAGCCGCCTGTCGTGATGGCGATCTATTTCACGCAAGGCGACAAGGACGCGGCATATCGGAACGACGTGCTGGCAACGGCCGCGCGGATCGTGGCCGATGCGATTGGCCAGGCCGGCATGGCCTGAGCGGGCTTCGTGCTTCGTTTCCTCACGCAGAGGACGGGGGCCGCCCCTCAGGCCCGGCTGGCGGCGGCGAACGTCAGGCCGAACTTGCCGAGGTACTTGGCCAGCCGGTCGCTGTCGTTGCTGCTGCTCTTGCCCAGCCGCGAAACCGCGAACAGTTGGCGCCCGGCCTCGGCCTGGCTACGGCTGCGCTGGCACACACCCAGCACGTAGTCGAGCTGGACCAGGTCGAAAGGGTCCGTGGCGGCCAGCACGGCGGGGTCCAGCAGCGCTTGTGCCAGGGGCTGGCCGGGCACCTTGCCGTTCTCTTGTTCGTCGCCGCCGTCCTGCCAGGATTCGCTCAGGCGCGTTATCTCCGCGTCCACGGCGGCCGCATTGATGCGGCCGCTGTCGGCCAGCGTCATCATGCGCGTCACTGAAGCCGCGAGGTCGCGGAAGTTGCCGCGCCAGCAGGCCTGCGGGGACACCGCGAAATCCAGCCACGCCAGGCGCGCCTCCTTGTTGAAGCGCACCTGGCTGCCGAGCTCGCGTGCCTGGCGCGCGAGCTCGTAATCCAGGTTGGGCTCCACGTCTTCGGGGCGCTCGGCCAGCCCCGGCAAGCGATAAGTCCACAAGTTGATGCGGGCGAACAAGTCCTCGCGGAAACGCCCCGCGCGCACTTCCACGCGCAAGTCCCGGTTGGTGCCGGCGATCAGCTGGAAATCGCTCTGCACCTCCTTGTCGCCGCCCACGGGAAAGAACCGTTTCTCCTCGATTGCCTTGAGCAGCATGGCCTGCTCATCCAGCCCCAGCTCGCCGATCTCGTCCAGGAAAAGCAGGCCCTGGTGGGCCGATCGCAGCCAGCCCGTGCGCTCGCCCTGCGCGCCGGTAAAGGCGCCCTTGACGTGGCCGAACAAGGCGGACATGGCGCCGTCGCCGCGGATGGTGGCGCAGTTCACCTCCACGAAGCCGCCGCTCAGTTGATGCCGGCCCTTCTTCAGTTCAAACACCCGCCGCGCCAGGAAGGACTTGCCGGCGCCGGTGGGGCCGGTCAGCAGCACCGGCGCGCGCGAGCGCAGCACCACGCGCTCGATCTCGTCGATCATGCGGTTGAAGGCGGGATTACGGGTGGCGATGCCGGACTTGAGCAGCGATACCGCGTCCTGCTGCTCGCGCGAGAAGCGCGCGGCGAGCTGGTCGTAGCGGGACAGGTCGAGGTCGATGGCGGCATAGCTGCCCGGCTGGCCACTGGCCTGCCGCAAGGGTGGCGAGGTTTGCAGCAGGCAGGCCGGCAGGTAGCGCGCCTCGGTCAGCAGGAACAGGCAGATCTGCGCCACGTGCGTGCCGGTGGTGATATGCACCCAGTAATCCTCGCGCTCCGTATCGAAGCGGTAGCCGCGCGCGAACTCATGCAGCGAGGCATAGACCTCGCTGAAATCCCAGGGATCCTCCAGCGCCAGCAGGTTCAGCCTGACCTCGGTCTCCGGCGAAACCTTGGCGATATCGGCCGCGACCTGTTCGGCCAGCGTCCGGTGGCGGGCCGTATGGAGAAGCTCGAAGCGGTCTACCAGCAGGTCTTCGTGCTGGCACAGTGCGACCGTGGGCCGCCATTTCTCCCAGCGCGCGGAGCCCTTGCCGCGGTCGAGTTGCGTGCCAATGAAGCCGATGACGACTTTTTTCATGTTCTCTTAATTTATATATAGCTAGATAAATATATATAAATAGAGGCACTTCAACAAGCCAAAATCCGGCATTCATTTTCCATCTGTCGAAGAAAAATCTATTTATATCAATGGCTTGCCGGCTTTGTGCCCAAGCCGGCCGTGCCCTGGCACACCGATTGCTGAATAGAGACCATCGAATACGGTGCGGGCCGAAAGCCAACGGCAGCCAAACCAGGCGCAAGACGCCACCGCCCGCACCGGCAACACACTAGTCTCCAGGGAGAATGCGAATGGCAAATACCAATCTGTTCCAGGGCCAGCGTGGCCGCCCGATCGTTGCCGCCTTCGCCGCCGGGCAGTTGCATGCCGGGCACTGGGTGGGCGAGATCTCGGCGCTCAACCTGTGAAGTCGAAAGCTTGTGAAATTGTGAGGTTGTGAAGTTCGGCGGTGGCCGGCGAATGCCGGGCAGACTACATCCAAGGCTTGTCTGTCCTGACCCTTGTCGCCGGTTGCCGCCCCCGAGCCTGCATACCCCAAGCGCCCCGCGCGGCGCCTGCGGTATGCGGACTTGCCACGAATGCTGGCCAGGATTACATCTGGTGATTGCCGGTTCGATTCCGGCTGCTGCGCAGGACGGCAGCGTCAATCCGGCCGATCCTCGTCGTGGCGGAGCCGCATTCTTTCAGGTTGACGGGCGAATGCCTGTGGAACTACATCACTGGTAATGAGGAGGTTGCGGGTGCGAGTCCCGCCGCTAAACCGGATTGGCCGGGGCAGCGTAGCTCAACGATAGAGCGCCGGTTCCACAACCACTAGTCGCCCACTTATTTTGGTATCTTGCTGGCCACTGCCAGCGTAGTCCCGCCGCAAGGCAAAGAGAGAAGCAGAGATGACCTCCAAGGAGAATTACGACGTATTCCGGACCGGCAAGGGCCGTCCGGTCAAGATGTGGACCCACGGCGTGCCGGTCGACGAGGGCGCCCGCGCGCAACTCGCCAACACCGCCCAGATGCCGTTCATCTTCAAGCACCTGGCCGTGATGCCGGACGTGCACCTGGGCAAGGGCTCGACCATCGGTTCGGTGATCCCGACGCAGGGCGCCATCATCCCGGCGGCGGTGGGCGTGGATATCGGTTGCGGCATGATTGCGGTCAAGACCACGCTGTGCGCCGGCGACCTGCCCGATAACCTGGGCCCGCTGCGCAGCGCCATCGAGAAAGCCGTGCCGCACGGGCGCTCGAACAACCGCGGCGGACGCGACAAGGGCGCCTGGGGCGAAGTACCGGATACGGTGGATGCCAGCTGGGCCGCCCTGGCCGGCGGCTTCGAACGGATCACGCAGAAGTACCCCAAGCTGACGCGCACCAACAACCGCAACCACCTGGGTACGCTGGGTACCGGCAACCACTTTATCGAAGTCTGCCTGGACGAGAGCCAGTCGGTCTGGTTCATGCTGCACTCGGGGTCGCGCGGGGTGGGTAATGCCATCGGCAATACCTTCATCGAGCTGGCACAGGCGGATATGCGCCGCCACTTCATCAACCTGCCGGACCGCGACCTGGCCTATCTGGTGGAAGGTAGCCAGCACTATGAGGACTACGTGTTCGCGGTGGAGTGGGCGCAGCAGTATGCGCGGCGCAACCGCGAACTGATGATGGCCAATGTGCTGGACGCCGCCCGCGCCGTGATCGGCAAGCCCTTCGCGGCGGAGATGGAAGCAGTGAACTGTCACCACAACTACGTGCAGAAGGAGCGCCACTTCGGCGAAGACGTGCTGGTGACACGCAAGGGCGCGGTGAGCGCCAAGGCCGGCGAACTCGGCATCATCCCGGGCTCGATGGGCGCGCGCTCCTACATCGTGCGCGGCAAGGGCAATGAAGAGTCGTTCTGCTCCTGCAGCCACGGCGCGGGCCGCACCATGAGCCGGACCGAAGCCAAGCGCCACTTTACGGTGGACGACCAGCGGCGCGCCACGGAAGGCGTGGAGTGCCGCAAGGACGCCGAGGTGATCGACGAGATCCCGATGGCGTACAAGGATATCGACGCCGTGATGGCGGCGCAGTCAGATCTGGTCGAAATCGTCCACACGCTCAAGCAGGTGGTGTGCGTGAAGGGCTGAGCGATGCCGAAGCCACCGGCGCGGACCGGGACGGGAAACGTCCCCGGCCGCGCCGGCATAACAACAAGAACAGACGAGTAAACGCAATGATGGAAATCGACGGCTCCTACGGCGAGGGCGGCGGGCAGATCCTGCGCACCGCGCTGTCGCTGGCCATGGTGACCGGCACGCCGGTGCATATCGCCAATGTGCGCGCCCGGCGCAGCAAGCCGGGGCTGATGCGCCAGCACCTGACCGCCGTGGTCGCGGCGCAGGCGATCAGCGGTGCGCGCACCGAAGGCGCGGCGATCGGCTCGACCGCGCTGACTTTCGCGCCGGGGCCGGTGCGCGCCGGCAACTACGACTTCGCCATCGGCTCCGCCGGCAGTTGCACGCTGGTGCTGCAGACGCTGCTGCCCGCGCTGTGGAGCGCGCCCGGCGATGAGAGCTTCACCCTGACCCTGTCGGGCGGCACCCACAACCCCATGGCACCCTCGGCGACCTTCCTGCGCGATGCGTGGCTGCCGCTGATGGCGCGCATGGGCGCGGCGGCTGACCTGACGCTGCGCCGCCACGGCTTTTATCCCGCGGGCGGGGGCCAACTGACAGTGAGCGGATGCTCCGGCGCGGCATGGTGCGCGCTTGCGCTGGAAGAGCGCGGCACGCCCGGCGTGGCCGACGCGCGTGCGCTGATCGCCGGCGTGCCGCTTCACGTGGCGCGGCGCGAGCTTGACCTGGTGGGCGAGTTGATGGGATGGGAGGCGAGCCAGTTGCACGTGGGCGGCCTGCGGCACGAGGAAGGGCCGGGCAATGCGGTGCTGCTGACGCTGCCGCACCAGCACGTTACCGAGGTGTTCTGCGAGTCCGGCAAAAAGGGCCGTACGGCGGAGAGCGTGGCGGGCGCCGCCTGCCGCCAGGCACGCGCCTACCTGGCCGGCAAGGGCGCGGTGGGCCCGCACCTGGCCGATCAACTGCTGTTGCCGATGGCGCTGGCGGGTGGCGGGAGCTTTACGGTGGACGAAGTAACCGATCACCTGCGCAGCAATGCAGAAGTGATTGGCAAGTTCCTGCCGGTGGAGATCGGGTTTGAAACCCTGGCCGGGTGTACGCGCGTGGTGGTGTCCTGAGGCCCCGGCCCTCAGCGTCCAAACTGCCCCAGCACCATCCCCACCGTACTCAATCCGCCCTCGATCAGCCGCCCCATGTAGGTGCTTATCTGCGGCATGATCAGCATCATCATCAAGATGCCGCCGCCCAGCGTGACCGGGAACCCGACCGCGAAGATCGACAGTTGCGGCGAGGCGCGGTTCAGGATGCCCATGGCGAGATTGAGGGTGAGCAGCGCGGCGATCAGCGGCAGCGCCAGCAGCAGCCCGGACGAGAACACCGTGGCGCCGGCGCCCGCCACCGCGGCCCAGCCCGCGCCGGTGAGCGGCTGGGCGGCGATCGGCAGCGCGGCGAAGCTGTCGGCGACGGTGGCCAGCAGCATCAGGTGGCCGTCCATCGCCAGGAACATCAGCATGGCCACCACGTTGAGAAAGCGCGACAGCACCATGGTCTGGCCGCCGGAGGAGCGGTCGTAGAAGGAGGCGAACGACAGGCCCATCTGCAGGCCGATGGTTTCGCCGGCGAACTGCACGGCGGCGAACACCAGCCGCATGCTGAATCCCACCGCCAGCCCGATGCCGACCTCGTTGAGAATGATCAGCAGGCCCTCGAGCGAGTACACCGGCACCAGCGGCAGCTTGTCGATGGTGGGCGAGATGATCACCGCCATCAGCGCCGCCAGCGCGACCTTGGCCCGCCTCGGGATGGTCGATTCCCCGAACAGCGGCGCGGTGCCGATCAGCGCCAGCATCCGGAACATGGGCCAGAGGAAGGCGGCGATCCAGGCGTAGAGCTGGGCGGAGGTGACGGAGAGCACGGCGGCGGGCCTGGCTAAAGCGCGGTCAGTCGCGGCGCCGGGCTTAGTGCACCAGGGCGGGAATGCCCTGGAACACTTCGCGCATGTAGTCGACGAAGGTGTTGATCATCCACGGGCCGGCCAGCACCATGGTGGCGAACAGCGCCAGCAGCTTCGGGATAAAGGACAGCGTCATTTCATTGATCTGCGTGGCGGCCTGGAACAGGCTCACCACCAGGCCGGCCACGAGCGCCACCAGCAGCAGCGGCGCCGACAGCATCAGGGTCATCTTCATCGCCTGGGTGGCGATGGTCATTACGGTTTCCGGAGTCATGGCGAATAGGCCTAGGGTGGGGCAGGCGCCCCGTGATCAGTTCAGGAAGCTCTGCGCCAGCGAGCCAAGCAGCAGTTGCCACCCGTCCACCAGCACGAACAGCATCAGCTTGAATGGCAGCGCGATGGTGGCCGGCGGCACCATCATCATGCCCATCGCCATCAGCACGCTGGCGACCACCAGGTCGATGATCAGGAAGGGGATAAAGACAGTAAAGCCGATCTGGAACGCGGTCTTGAGTTCGCTGGTGACAAAGGCGGGCACCAGGATACGCATCTGCACGTCTTCCGGGCCTTGCATCTCGGGCGCCTTGGCCATCTGGGCGAACAGCGCCAGGTCCTTCTCGCGGGTCTGCTTGAGCATGAACGCCTTGAGCGGCGCGGCGGCCTTGGCGGCGGCGTCTTCCAGGCTGAGCTTGTTTTCGGACAGCGGCTTGTAGGCGTCGGTGTAGATGCGGTCGAACACCGGCGACATGACGAAGAAGGTCAGGAACAGCGACAGTCCCACCAGCACCTGGTTGGGCGGCGAGCTGGCCGTGCCCAGCGCATTGCGCAGCAGCCCCAGCACGATGATGATGCGCGTGAAGCCCGTCATCATCAGCATGGCCGCCGGCAGGAAGGACAGCGAGGTCAGCAGTACCAGCGTCTGCACCGACAGCGACCAGGTCTGGCTGCCGCCCGGACCCGCCTTGCTGGTCAGCCCCGGCAGCGCTTGCGCATGCGCCATGGCCGGCAACAGCACCAGCGCGAGGCACGCGCAGGCCAGCAGGGCCGCGAGCGCAAGCCGGGCGGGCTGGCTGAGGTATTCGCGGAAGGACTGGAGGTGGTGTTGCAGGGAGCGCCGGGGGGCGTCAGGCAGGAAATTCATGACTTCAGGTTGTCTTGCATGGCGCGCAGCAGCTTTTGTCCAAAGCTGCCGGCCGGAACCTGGCTTGCCGCGCCGCCGGGATTCTGGTCCGGCTTGTGCGCGGCTTGCGCGGGCAAAGTGTGGAGCGTGCGAATCTCGCCGGCGCTGACACCCAGCACCAGGCAGGTGTCGCCGACTTCCACCATGACCAGGCGCTGGCGCGCCCCGAGCATGGTGCTGCCTATCACTTTCATCTGGCCGCCCTGGCCATGGCGCACCAGGCCAGCGCGGCGCGCCAGCCAGGCCAGCAGCAGGATCAGCGCGATGACGGCGAACAGGCCGAGGCCGGCCTGCGCCAGTCCCGACGCGGCGCCAACGCCGACATGGCTGCCGGCGCCGACGCCGCTGCCGACCGTGCCGGTACCGGCAGGGCTGGCGGCAACCGCGCTGGCCTGCGCGGCCGCGGGCGCGGCATGCGCCAGGGCCACGCCGGCGGCTAGCGCGGCGGTGGCGGTCCGGCGCGGGCTGGCGTTCATCGGTTGAGCTTCCGGATGCGTTCGGACGGCGTGATGATGTCTGTCAGGCGGATGCCGAACTTGTCGTTCACCACCACCACTTCGCCCTGGGCGATCAGGTAGCCGTTGACCAGCACGTCCATCGGCTCGCCGGCCAGGCCGTCGAGTTCCACCACCGAGCCCTGGGCCAGCTGCAGCAGGGTCTTGATCGGCACCTTGGTGCGACCGAGCTCTACCGTGAGCTGGACCGGGATATCGAGAATCATCTCGATATCGTTGTGGAAGGCGCTGGGCGTGTCCTTCTCCAGCGGCTGGAAGACCTTGGAGGCGGCCGGCGTTGCTGTGGCTGGCGTGGCGACGGCCTGGGCAGGCGCGGCGGCAGCGGCGAGATCCTCGGCGCTGGTCTGCTCCGCCAGGGCACTGGCCCAGTCGTCCATCGGGTCGGCCGGGATGTCCTCTTTGCCGTCAGTCATGGTCGGTTTCCTTGTTGGAATCGATTTCTTGGTGATTGATCATCCGTTCTACCCGCAACGCATACTGGCCGTTCATGGTGCCAAAGCCAGCCTGCATCACGGGCACGCCATCGACCTTGCCGAAGATCTGCTCGGGCAACTCGATGGGGAGTACATCGCCGACGCGCAGCGCCAGCACATCGGCTACGGTGCTTTCCACGTGGGCAAATTCGGCTACCAGGTCTACCTCGGCCGCGCGGATCTGCTGCGACAGCTGAGAGATCCAGCGCTTGTCGACTTCGACCTCGTCCTGCAGCGGGTTCATCAGCAGGTCGCGCACCGGCTCGATCATCGAGTACGGGAAGCAGACGTGAAGCTGGCCGCCGACGGCGCCGAGTTCGATATGGAAGGCCGTTGTTACCACCACCTCGCTGAGCATGGCGATGTTGGCAAACTTGGTGTGCATTTCCGAGCGGATGTATTCCAGCTCGATCGGGTGCACCGCCTGCCAGGCGCTGCCATAGCTGGAGAGCGCCAGGTCCAGCAGGCGCCGGATGATGCGCTGCTCGGTCTGGGTAAAGTCGCGCCCTTCCACGCGGGTGTGGAAGCGCCCGTCGCCGCCGAACAGGTTGTCGACCACCAGGAACACCAGGTTGGGGTCGAACACGAACAGCGACGTGCCGCGGAACGGCTTCATGTGCACCAGGTTCAGGTTCGTCGGTACCGGCAGGTTGCGCACAAAGTCGCCGTACTTCTCGATGCGGATCGAGCCTACGGAGATGTCGGCGCCGCGGCGGATGAAGTTGAACAGCTGGGTGCGAAGCTGGCGGGCAAAGCGCTCGTTGATGATCTCGAGCGTGTGCAGCCGGCCGCGCACGATACGTTCTTGCGTGGCCAGGTTGTACGGGCGCACGCCATCCTCGGAGACCGGCGCGGCGACCTCGGGCGTGTCGGTCTCGCCCGACACGCCTTTCAGTAATTCGTCTACCTCGTCCTGCGAGAGGAACTTGTCGTAGGCCATCTAGTGTCCTGCCCCGTGAGTGCCGTGATGAATGAAAGCGACCATTTGCCCGGATTGCCTATGAGCCCGCGCGCTGGCGTTGGCGCGCACGCTGTGAAACGTGCAAGGCGGACAAGGACGGATTCATATCGGATTTGCTGGTGGGGCAGGGCAAAGCGCTTACTGCACCACGAAGGAAGTGAATAGGACGTCCAGGATCTGCTGTTTGGGCAGGTTGGGCGCGAACGGCTGGCTGATGGCATTCTGGATTTCCTGGGCCAGCTTGCGCTTGCCTTCCACCGTCGCCAGGTCTGGCGGCTGCTTGGCCGACAGCAGCAGCAAGATGCGGCTGCGGACTTCCGGCAGGTATTCGGTGATGCGCGCCTGGTTCTGCGCGTCCGCCACCTTGAGCGACAAACCGGTATGCAGGAAGCGGTCGCCGTCATCGCTCTTCAGATTGACGGTAAATGCTTCCAACGGCACAAAAATTGGCGGCGGTACAACCGGTGCGGCGGGCACGGCCGGTTGGCGGTTGCTCAGGATGTTGCCCAGAAAAAAGCCCCCGGCACCCAGCGCAGCGACGAGCACGACGCCGAGAAGCAGCAGCAGTCGCCCGCGCTTGCTCGTGTTGCCGTCAGCCTGGGAAGAAGTGAGCGTATTCGCCATGAGATGCCTGTATCGGAATGCCCTGCCATTCTTGAGGGAATCAGGGGCAAGCAAAGGGCCGAAAAAAAGGGTGAAACCCGCTCAGCTTGGCCCTTTGAGCCGAGCAGGTCTTGTCATCCGAGCGATGCGGATGGTCTTACAGGGGTTAACGAATGGCGGACACGGAACTTGAGCGGGATGTTCAAGGAAAACCCGTACTGGGGGCCGGACAGCGGGTGGCGCCGGGGTCGGGCGGCCGGTTCGCCGCCGCTTGGGCGAGCCGGCGCGGCCGGTCATCCGCCGCCCGCTCCGCCGTGCGTCGGGGTGGGGG
>NZ_JBFTLX010000125.1:0-19500 GCF_056396665.1 Cupriavidus sp. 05T313
CGGCAACCGCGTGCTGGTGTTGAATGCCGCCGGCAGGCTGGAGGCGCGCAAGCTCGACACCGGGATTTCCAACGCGGAGTTCACCGAGGTGACGGCGGGGCTCAAGCGCGGCGAGCGCGTCGTCACGTCACCGGAACGGATTGGGCTCCAGGCCGGCATCGCCGCTGTCGAGGAAAAACAGACTACCGTGGAGACGCGAGCAAAATGATCCGGCTCGACGGCATCGGGCGGACTTTCGTGCTGGGCGGCGAGGCCGTGCATGCGCTCCATGGAGTCGACCTTGCGGTTGCTCAGGGAGAGTACCTCTCCATCATGGGCCCATCGGGCTCCGGCAAGTCAACCTTGCTAAATATCCTGGGCCTGCTGGATCGAGCCGATACAGGTACTTACCAGTTGGATGGCCACGACGTGACCGCGCTGCCGGACGACGAACTGGCGCGCCTGCGGCGTGAGAAGATCGGCTTTGTATTCCAGTTCTTTCACCTGGTGCCGCGCCTCACTGCCGCCGCAAACATCGAGCTGCCGATGGTGCTCGCAGGGATGGACCCGGCCGAACGCCGCCGCCGCGTTGACGCGCTGCTCGGCGAGTACGGCCTGCAAGACCGCGCCAGGCACCGGCCTGACGAACTCTCGGGCGGGCAGTGCCAGCGGGTTGCCATCGCCCGTGCCATGGCCATGCGCCCGGGGATGATTCTCGCCGACGAGCCCACCGGCAATCTGGACCGGCATACCGGCCAGGAAGTCATGGCCGTGCTGGAGGGCCTGCATGCACAGGGTGCGACGCTGATCGTGGTCACGCACGACCCGGAGATCGGCGCCCGTTCCCGGCGCAGGCTGCGCATGGTGGACGGCGGCATCGCCGGTGACGAGCCGCGGCAGGATAGCCATGCGGCTCGCTGACGTTCTCGGTTTCACCTGGCAGGTGCTGCGCGGCTACCGCTCACGCAGCCTGCTGATCCTGCTCGCCATGGGAATCGGTGTCGCCGCCGTGGTGACGGTGAGCGCGCTCGGCGAGGGAGCAAGGCTGTATGTGGTGAACCAGTTCGGCTCGCTTGGCACCAACCTCGTCATCGTGCTGCCCGGGCGCAGCGAAACGGCCGGCGCGGCGCCGGGGATCGTGCTGGGCGCAACCACGCGCGACCTGACGCTGGACGATGCGCTCGCACTCAGGCGCAGTCCCGCCGTACTGCGCGTCGCGCCGCTCATTGTCGGGAACGCGGATCTGCATGTCGGCGCGCTACGGCGCGAAGCGCCAGTGCTTGGGTCCACCGCCGAATTGCTGGCGGTGCGCCATATGGCACTAGCCCAGGGCAGCTTCCTGCCCGAGGGCGATCCGCACCACGGCCAGCCCGTGTGCGTGATCGGCACCAGGGTGGCGATGGAGCTGTTCGGCACGCGCCAGGCGCTGGGTGAATGGCTGCGCATCGGGGACCGGCGCTTTCGCGTGATCGGGCTGCTGGCCGGCCAGGGCGAATCGCTGGGCTTCAACACGGACGAACTGGTCATCGTTCCCCTGTCGGCGGCCCAGGCCCTGTTCAATACCGACTCGCTGTTCCGCATCCTGATCGAGGCGAAGGCCCGCGAGCAGATCCAGGGCGCCAGGGCCGACGCCGAGGAGATCATTCGCCAGCGTCACGAAGGCAAGCGCGACGTGACCGTCATCACCCAGGACGCGGTGCTCGCCACGTTCGACCGCATCCTGCGCGCGCTCACGCTGGCGGTGGGCGGCATCGCAGCCATCAGTCTCGCCGTGGCCGGCATTCTCATCATGAACGTGATGCTGATTGCGGTGACCCAGCGGCAGCGCGAGATCGGACTGCTCAAGGCGCTCGGCGCCACCGCCGGCCACATCCGGCTGCTCTTCTTCACCGAGGCGGTACTGCTGGCACTCGGTGGCGTGGCCGCGGGCCTGGCTGTGGGCGAAGCCGCGTGCAGGCTTGCAGTACGGCTCTATCCGGCGATTCCCTTCACCCCGCCCTGGTGGGCCTTGCTGGGGGCGCCGGCCATCGCCGTCGTGACCGCCATCGCCTTCACCGTGGTACCGGCCCAACGCGCGGCAAAGCTGGATCCGGTGCAGGCTCTGTCTGGACGATGACCCATGCGCTACGCGGACCTCATCCAGTTCACCCTCGCCTCCCTGGCTGCTCACCGGCTACGCACCTTGCTCACCGCGCTGGGCATTGCCGTCGGCATTGCCGCGGTCATCCTGCTGACCTCGATCGGCGAAGGGCTGCATCGCTTCGTGATCGAAGAGTTCACCCAGTTCGGCACCAATCTGATCGGCGTGACGCCAGGCCGCACCCAGACCCACGGTGCTTCGCTCGGGTCGATCAACACCGTGCGCCCACTCACGATCGAGGACGCCATCGCCCTGCGCCACGCCCCCCACGTGCGTGTGACCAACCCACTGGTGCAGGGCAATGCCGAAGTCGACTACCTCGGCAAGAGCAGGCGGGTGACGTTGTATGGTGTCGGGCCCAGATTCACCGAGGCGCTGAGCATGCGCGTGGCCTCCGGCCAGTTCCTGCCGGATGACGATCCGCGCGCAGCGCGCACGCTGGCGGTACTCGGCGCGAGAGTGGCGCGCGAACTGTTCGGCGGCGACAACCCGCTGGGAGCGCGCATCCGCGTAGGCGGTGAACGCTATCGCGTGGTGGGCGTGATGGAAGCGAAGGGGCAGATGCTGGGCTTCGACCTGGACGATACGGTCTATATACCGGCCGGTCGTGCCCTGGACCTGTTCAACCGGGAAAGCCTGGTCGAGATCGAAGTCACCTACGATCCCACCGCCCCGCTCCCCGACGTGGAGGACGGCATCAAACGCCTGTTGAGCGCGCGCCATGGTGCCGAGGACTTCACCGTCACGCCCCAGCAGAAGATGCTGGAGGTGTTCGGCACCGTACTCGATGCCATTACCTTCGCGGTGGCAGCGATCGGCGCCATCTCGCTGATCGTGGGCGGCGTGGGGATCCTCACGATTCTCACCATCGCTGTGGCCGAACGCACATCGGAGATCGGGCTCCTGCGCGCCATCGGTGCGACCGAGGCACAGGTCATGCTCCTCTTTCTTGGTGAAGCCGCGGTGCTCGCTGCCATCGGCGGCATGGCAGGACTGCTGCTGGGATGGGGTATCGCGCAGGTGCTTACGGCGGCGTTGCCGGCGCTGCCGGTCCACACACCGTGGTCCTACGCTGTGCTGGCCGAGTTGCTGGCGGTGGTGATTGGTCTGGCTGCCGGAGTGCTGCCGGCACGCAGGGCGGCACGGCTTGCTCCGCAGGAGGCCTTGCGGTCGGAATAGAAACCCGAACTGCAGATTTCTCAGCCCCCCCCCGGTGCACGCTCCGCATTGTGGTGAGGCGCCCCAGGCCAGCGGGCCACCGGCTGCCTGAATAGGGGTTTATGCCAGCTTTTCGCCGGCTTCGGGTTGCGGTCTACTGGAAGCGAATCAAGACATGGCTGGAGCGTGGATCGGTACTGCCGTGGCAGCCATTTCCTTCCAGCCGTTGATTCCTACTTCAGGAGACAACACCATGGTGACCAAGCAGGACGATGCCTTCATTTTGAAGAACCTTCTCGCGCTGGCAGCAGTGGAGGCGCTCGGCGGCGCAATTGCGCTAGGGTTCGCCTTCAATCTCCTGACCTGACTGAAACGACAACGGAAATCCTCCGTCGTGTTCAGGTATAAAAGGTATTAAATAGAATTAAAGAATATTTAAAGCTCCCCGGCACTGGTTGCAATCCAGCCAGTTTCCGGGGATCTCTGTCGTCGGGGACCTGCATTTCCGATACCGCCGCACCGTCCGCTGCCGGCGGAATCCCGAAGCGTTTCGCTCGCGAATTCCCCGCCGGCACCGCCAGGTCAGTTCAGGCTTCCCGGGTTCTGCGCCGCGGCCTTCTGCTTGGCCTTGGCCGCAAAGTACGAGCCAATCTGCCTCTGCGTAACCTCGCCCTTCTTCTTCGTATCGATCTTGTCGAAGTTCTTGTAGACCTCCGGCATGCCGGCTTCCGCCTCCTCGCGGGTCAGCTTGCCGTCGTGGTTGGTATCGGCGGCAGCGAACTTTTCCGCGAATTTCGCTTTCGCTTCCTTTGCATTCATGGGCGCCTGAGGCGCGGCTTGCGGTGCGGCCTGAGGTGCAGGCTGTGGCGCCGGTTGTTGCGCGCCGACGGCGCCAGAGGCGAAGAATGCAACCAGCGCCAGGCTGGCGGTCAACAGTAGCCGTGGAATCATTGGAGTCTCCTGGAACACTTCGATGGTGAGGCCTGCCGGTCCTGCCGTCGTCGGCGGCCGGATGGCTTTTGCAGGGCCCGGCAGCAATCGATCCCCCGGGCCCCGGCTAGGATCATCGTCGGCTTTCCGATATTGGGGAATTTAGATATTTCGGTATCCGATATTAGAGTTTTACCGGGAGCGGTGGTGACGCGCAGCAATGCGCGCTGGCGAGTCACGACCGGGTGGCCCCCGCATCGCGCGCCCGCCCGAGCAGGAACTCGCGCTCGCGGGCGTTGCGCGTCATGCCCGCCGCGCGCTCGAATTCGGCACGGGCCTCATCCAGACGGCCCAGCTTGAACAGCAAGTCCCCGCGCACGCTGGGCAGCAGGTGGTACTTCGCCAGCGCCGGTGCGGCAACGAGCGCATCGACCAGTTCCAGGCCGGCTTCGGGGCCGAAGGCCATGCCGACGGCCACCGCGCGGTTCAGCGCCACCACCGGGGACGGCGCTACCTGGGACAGCGCATCATAGAGCGCGGCGATCTGCGCCCAGTCGGTCTCCTCCGCGCTGGGCGCGCGGGCGTGGCAGGCCGCCAGCGCCGCCTGCAAGGCATAGGGCCCGAGCGCGCCGCCGAGTTCCTCCGCCCGCGCCAGCGCGCCCAGCCCGCGCCGGATCAGCAAGTGGTCCCAGCGGCTGCGATCCTGGTCGGGCAACAGCACCGGGCGGCCCTGCGCATCCACCCRCGCATGCGTGCGCGAGGCCTGGATCTCCATCAGCGCCACCAGTCCGTGCACCTCGCTYTCCTCCGGCACCAGGCCAGCCAGCGTGCGGCCCAGGCGCAGCGCTTCCTCGCACAGCGCGGGGCGCATCCAGTCGTCGCCAGCCGTGGCGGAATAACCTTCGTTGAAAATCAGGTAGATCACCTCCAGCACCGAAGCCAGGCGCGGTGCCCGTGCCTGCGGGCCGGGCACTTCGAAGGGCACGCGGGCCGCGCCGAGGGTGCGCTTGGCGCGCACGATGCGTTGGGCGATGGTGGCCTCCGGCGTGAGAAAGGCACGTGCGATTCCCTCGGTGGTCAGCCCGCCCAGCAAGCGCAGCGTCATGGCGACCCGCGCATCCGTGGAGAGCACCGGATGGCAGGCGGTGAAGACCAGCCGCAGCAGGTCGTCGCCGATATCGTCCGCACGCGCGGCGTCCAGCGCATCGACAAAATCCGGTACCACGTGAGCCTCCATCGCTTCGAGATCGTGGCCGATCTGCTCGTGCTTGCGGGCGTGCAGTGCCTGCTGGCGCAAATGGTCGAGCGCGCGATTCTTCGCCGCGGTCATGAGCCAGGCAGCGGGATTGTCCGGCACGCCGGTCTCGCCCCAGTGCTCCAGCGCGGCAACGAGCGCGTCCTGCGCCAGTTCTTCGGCTAGCCCCACGTCGCGCACCACGCGCGCAACGTGGGCGATGACCTTGGCGGATTCGATGCGCCAGACGGCTTCAATCGCCCGCTGCGTCGGTGTCGTCGTCACCATGCGCTTCAGGCCGCGCTGGTCGCGCCGGGCGCCGAGGGCTCCATATACACCAATTCCCAGATATGCCCGTCGAGATCATCGAACCCGTGCCCATACATGAAGCCGTGGTCCTGCGGTGCGCGCGGCGCCGTTGCGCCGGCGGCCACGGCTTTGGCGACCAAGGCGTCCACCTCGGCACGGCTTTCGCAGGAGAGGCAGATCAGCACTTCCGTGCTGTCGGAGGTATCGCACAGCTTGCGGGTGGTGAAGGACTTGAAGAATTCATGCTTGAGCAGCATTGCGTAGATGTTCTCGCCGATGACCATGCAGGCGGCATTGTCGTCGGTGAATTGCGGGTTGAAGGTAAATCCCAGGCCCTTGAAGAAATCCTGCGAGCGCTGCAGGTCGGCCACGGCAAGGTTCAGGTAGATTTGCTTATGCATGATGTTGTCCTTGGAATCCGGAATCGCGTGTTGGCGTGCATGCCTGGAGATGGCCGGGGCTTACCGGGCCGCCGGCGCCTCGGCCAGCGTCTTCAGGTTGACCAGGCCTTCCTCGAAGTCCTTGCCCACCATCTTGTCCATGTTGAAGACCAGGTGCACCAGCTTGGCGAAGAACGGCACGGCGCCTTGCATCGACCACGTGACGCGCGTGGCACCGGCCTCCGGCCTGAGCGTGAATTCGGCGGTGTTGTGGGCTTCGAACGGCTTGAAGAAATCCAGCTTCATCGTGACCCTGGAGGCCGGCACCGTGTCGACGATCTCCATCCGTCCCACGCCCACCTTGTCGCTCTCCCAGGCATAGGCGGCGCCCTGCCCGCTGCGCGTGCCGCCGTAGGTGCCCTTGAGCGCCGGGTCCTTCTTTTCATACGGATTCCACTGGTTGAAGCTGTGCAGGTCGTTGATCAGCGCGAACACGCGTTCGGGCGGCGCCTTGACGCTGGCGCTGCGTTCCACGCGGAAGGTATCGGGGCGCGTGGCGGTGAAGATCAGCAACAGGGCGACGGCCGAAAAGGCGACTAGCAGGATGGTCTTGAGCATGATGGGTGTCCGAGGATTGGCTGGCTGGGAGGGTTTCGGGTCTGGCGCCGGGTTCAATGCTGGCCCGCGCCAATGTCGCGCAAGCGCTGCACCGACGGGCTGGGACCGAAGTCTTCCAGCTCGAACAGCTGCCGTACCTCGATCTCGCCGTCGGCCAGTTCGCCGTGCGGCGAGGGAAAGCGCCGCGCCCATTCCATGGCTTCATCGCGGCTGCGCACCTGGATCAGCGTGTAGCCCGCCACCACTTCCTTGGTCTCGGCGAACGGTCCGTCGATGACCGTGCGCTGTCCGCCGGCATAGCGGATGCGCCAGCCGGCGGAGGTGGGCTTGAGGCCGGCGGCGTCCAGCAACACGCCCGCCTTGGCCAGTTGCTCGTGATAGGCCGCCATCGCGGCGAAGAGGCCTTCTTCCGGCATCGTGCCGGCTTCGCTGCCTTGCGTGGCTCTCACCAGGATCATGAATCGCATTGCAGTTCTCCTTGTACTCGGGGTAATCCGTTGTCGGTAGCAAGCCTTGCCGTTTCGGTGGCTCTTACCGGTACGACGAACCACGCGCGCCCTGATCGACACGCAATGCGAAAAAAATCCCCGACGCAGGGTAACTACCTAATCTGCGCCACGCCGCGGTCCCCCTGCGGCCTTACATGAAGCAAGGGCCAACCTCGCGGACTTCCACGGTGCACCACGCCGCGGCGGGGCATTCGGCGGCGATGGCGATGGCTTCGTCCTGCGTGGCGCAGTCGATCAGGAAGTAGCCGCCGATCATTTCCTTGGCCTCGGCGAACGGGCCGTCAAGCAGGTCGCGCCGCCCCTCCCTCACCTGCACGCGCACACCGTTGGTTTCCGAGGTGAGGGAGTTGACGCCCAGCAGCGCCCCGCGCGCATTCAGGCCTTCGGCAAAGCGCTGCATGCTGGCGTAGGCTTCGCGCCCCTGTTCCGGGGTGCGCCCGGCGCGCTGGCCAATCGGCTCGACGATGAGCAGCATGTACGGCATAAGGTCTCCAGTTCGTCCAATTCATTGATGGGTTTTGCTTACCGCCCCACATCCTGCACGCCTCTGCCGCCGGCCGCAAGCGGCCGGCGCGTTACATATGGGCGGGGAAAATTTCTGGCCGTTAATTGCAATAATGAAAAGCGGAGAACATTGGCCTGTGCGGGATTACCACTTACCATGTCGACCTTGCTCCACTCGGCATTCAGGACGGCCTTTCATGACTGCATCGCGCCAGCCAACCAACCATCCTTCGTACTTCATCGAAGGCGATACCGTGATCTGGTCATACAACGACCGGCCGCTCTGGGGGAAGGACGGCAACCCGCTGCCCATCGCCCGCCCGCAGGCATTTCGCTGCATCGACGGACGCTGGTTCACCGACGGCGAGCACGTCATCGTGCAGGCCCAGCAAGGCAGCGGCACGGCCTGGTACTACTTCTACCGGATCGAAGACGCCGATCTAGCCACCTTCGAAGTCCTGAACGAGCGCTACGCCCGCGATGCGCGCCAGGCATACATCATTACCGGCAAGACCATCCGCACCCGCAGCCCGCAGGCCTTCCGGCCGCTCACCTACCAGGGCTGGCACTGGCCAGAGAGCGGCCCGCTGCAGCCGGTGGCCTGCACGCATGCTTATTACGCGGTGGACGCAGAGTCGGCCTACTTCAACGGCAAGCGCGTGATCGGCGCCGACGGCGCCACCGTAGTGGGCCTCCCGGGCAACTACATTGCGGATGCCGGGCATGTCTACTACTTCGGCCAGCGCATCGATGCCGACCGCGCCAGCCTGGTGGTGGCGCCCAATGGCGACGGGCCGCTGCGCATGACCGACAAGACCGGCCCGATCGACGAAGGCAAGCGCAGGACCGCGCTCGACCAGGACGAGGTGGAGCGCTGGCGGGACTTCTTCACCGCTCTCCCCACGCTGCAGGATTACTGGTGGCACCGCCTGCAGGCGCCAGCCGCAGAAGCCACGCCAACGCGCGATGTGCGATACGACGGCCATYGCCTCACCGGGCTCGATCCGGACACCTTTGCCGCGCGGGAACTGCCCGTCGGCCACGGCCTTACCGGCGTGTTCTGTGGCGACGCGCACGGTATCCACTGGCTGCACCGGTACAGCGAAGGCTCATGCGAACTGACCCCGCTTTCCTCGCGACCGATATCCAGCTTGCAAGCGCTGGGGGACGGCTATCTCAGCGACGGCGCCAGCGTGTTCTACGCACCGAACCACTATGAAACGCCGCAAGCCCTGCGCAAGGTCGATCCCGCCGGCTTTACCGTGCTGCAGCACTCGTGGGCCCGGGATGCCAGCCGCGCCTTCCATCGCGGCAAGGCCAAAAAAGGCGTGAACCCCGATACCTTGCGCATCGCAGGCTGCTACGCGTGGGACGACGCACAGTTGTTCTGCGACGACAAGCCGCTCAAGGTCGACGCGCCGCACGATACGCTGCAGGTGCCCCACCCCGGCTTCCTGCTGGCCGGCGAGCAGCTCTTCTTCGGGCGCCGCCCGGTATCGGCCAGGCGCGTGCACCTGCCCACCCTCGAATTCCTCGACGCCGACTTCGCGCGCGACCGTAAGCACGCCTACATCGTCGGCTATGTGAACCTGGTGGCGATCGACGGCGCCGATCCGGCCACCTTCCGCGTGCTGGGAAAGGGCCGCGCCGCCGACTCGGCGCGTGAGTATGACGCGGCGGCACTAAAGGAAGCGAGCGCGCCGGCAACCGACTAACGGTGGCTAGCGACACTACATCCAGCAGGATGGGCCGCGCGCCACATGTCACGCAACCGTCATGCGCGCGCCATACAATCGGCGGCTTCCCAATAGTCCGAATGCCCTGGCGATGCCTGACGTTCCGGTTGACTCACACTTGGCTCGTTCCCGCTTTCGGCAGCCCTGTGCCGAGGATCTCTGCGTCACCACGCCATCGGTGACCACGGAGCAGAACAACCAGGAAGTGCTGGATGTGTTCGGCAAGCACCGGGACCTTGCCAGCCTGCCGGTGACCGAGAACGGCACGCCGATCGGCCTGATCAATCGCGCGATCTTCATGTCGCAGATGAGCAAGCCTTATCACCGGGAGCTGTATAACCGCAAGAGCTGCATCGCCTTCATGGACAAGGAGCCGCTGGTGGTCGATGCCGCGATGAGCATCGAGGCCCTGACCTTCAAGGCGGTGGAGTATGGCGAGAAGGCGCTTGCCGACGGCTTCATCATCGCGCGGGACGGCCGCTTCCTTGGCATCGGGCATGGCTTGCAGCTGATGCGCGTGGTCGCGGACATGCAGGCCGAGAAGAACCGCCAGATCATGCACAGCATCGACTACGCCAGCACCATCCAGCGTTCGATGCTGCGCCCCTCGCGCGAGGCGCTTGCCAAAACGCTTGGCGACGCCAGCCTGGTGTGGGAGCCACGCGATGTGGTCGGCGGGGATTTCTATCACTTTGCCGCCTTTGAAGACGGCTGGTTCGCCGCGCTGGCCGATTGCACCGGCCACGGCGTGCCGGGCGCGTTCCTGACCCTGATTTCCTCGTCCATCCTGATCCAGGCCATCGAGCAGCGCGGCCCGCGCGACCCCGGTGCGCTGCTGGCGGCGGTGAACCGTGGCATCAAGCAGATGCTGGGCCAGATCGATGGCGACGACGACACGCCCGGGTCCAATGACGGCATGGATGCGGCGTTCTTCTGGTTCGACAACGCTAGCCGGCGGCTCGCGTTCGCCGGTGCCAAGAGCGCCTTGTTCGTGCTGCAGCCCGGCGACGAAGAAGGCGAGATCCTGGACGGCGAGCGCATGGGCGTCGGCTATGTCGACACAGACCTGGACTTTGCGTGGCGGAACCGCGTGATCCAGACCCAGCCTGGCGGCGTGGTGTTCGTGACCACCGACGGGCTGATCGACCAGATCGGCGGCCCCAAGGAGATTGCCTTTGGCAAGCGCCGTATCCGCGAAGCGATCCGGGCAAGCCGGCATGCCTCGGCGGCTCAGATCAACCAGGCGGTGCTGGATCAGTATCGCGCATGGCAAGGCCATCATCGCCGCCGCGACGATCTCACTTTCTTCTGTTTTCGCGTTCAATAGTTCGCGTTCGATAGTCCAGATATGAACGGTAATTCGATTGACAACGAATATGGCCCATTCTTTGAAATGGCCAGGGAACGCAACGTGATCTTCTACTACGTCGGCTATTTCTCCCAGAACATCATCGCGGCGATGTCGGATGCGGTGCGGCTGCAACTGACGGTAAGCGGCGTGGACGGATCGACCCGGCGCAAGCTCTTCTCCTCGTTCGTGGAGATGGCGCAGAACATCGTCCATTACTCGTCCGATGCGCTGACCCCGCCCACGCAGGACAGCAACCAGCTGCGGCACGGCTCGGTCTGCATTTGCATGGTCGACGACCGCTACCGGCTGATGTGCTCCAACCCGGTGGCGGTCGCCAGGGTGGGACAACTGCGCGCCGCGCTGGAGCCGTTGCGCAGCATGACGCTGGACCAGATCAAGCAGGCGTACAAGGAAACCATGCGCGCGGAGGCGCCGGAAGGCAGCAAGGGCGCAGGCCTCGGTTTCCTGACGGTGGCCCGCGACGCCAGCGCGCCGCTGGAGTACAGCTTCCAGCCTATCGATACGGACCCGGTCTCGACCATGTTCTTCCTCACCGCAACCATCTGAACAATCTGAACGGGATCGAAAGGGAATCTGATGGAAAACCTGTTCATAGCCGCCACGCCGACCTCGCCCGAGGTGAGCTTCGATTTCAAGCAGCACACCCTCTCGCTCAGGGGCGAGTCCTATCCTGAGAATGCCGCCGTGTTCTACGGCGACGTGATTCTGCGCCTGCGCAAGTACCTGGCTGCGTGCGAGGATACGGAGGTCACCGTCCACGTTGCGCTGACGTACTTCAACAGCTCCAGCACCAAGGTGCTGTTCAGCATGTTCGATGCCATGAACGATGCGGCCGACAAGGGCAACCGGGTGACGTTGCACTGGTATCACGACGTGGACGATGACACYATCCTGGAATTCGGCCAGGACCTGCACGCCGATTTTCCGGCCATCGCATTCTTCGACCACGCCACGACGACAAGCTGAGCCGCGCATGACCGAGCCAGATCTTTTCGAGTCGGAAAACAGCGTCCTGGCCGGTGCCAGGGCGGTATTCGCCAATCCCGATGCCGGCGCCCAGGCGTACCGCGACACGCTCGGCGACCTGATTGGCCATTACGAACGGCTGATGCGCGAGACACGGCGCCTGATACGGCGCAGCGACCGCGAAGAGCTGGAAATGAACCGGCTCAACCACCGGCTGCAGGACCTGGCGCGCGAACTGGAGTTCCGCGCGACGCGGGATACGCTCACTGGCGCGCTGAACCGCGGCGCCATCATCGAGCGGGCCGGGACGTTGCTTGCCGGCGGCAGCCTGTCGCTGATCGTGCTCGACATCGACCACTTCAAGCGGGTCAACGACACGCTTGGCCATCCGGTGGGCGACGCCGTGATTCGCGGTGTCGTCGACTGCCTGGAGCAAACCGTGCCGGACGGCGGGCTGATTGGCCGGGTGGGCGGCGAGGAGTTCGCCGCATTGCTGCCGGGGCGCACGCTCGACGCCGCGGTCAAGCTCGCGGAACGCATGCGGCTGCATATCGCCAACCACGCGTTTGCGCTGCCCCGGAGCCTGCAGGTGACGGCCAGTTTCGGCGTGAGCTGGAACCCGCCCGGCACCAGCTTCGAACAGGCCTATGCCCGCGCGGACGAGGCGCTGTACCAGGCCAAGCGCAGCGGCCGCAACCGGGTGGTCAGCCTGCGTGAATCCGATCTCGTGCTGCCGCTGCACTAGTCGCCAGCGGCGCGAGAATACCCGCTCAGGCAGCCAGCGGGAAGCTGGTGTCGAACGTCGTCCGTACATCCAGCCGCTGCTTGAGCAGCCCGGCCTTCAGGTAGAAATCCGCCGTGCGCTGCTGCTCGGCGATCAACTGCGCATCGATATTGCGCCATTGCGTATGGCGCCGTTCGAACTGCAGCCTCGCCGCCTCCGGCGGGATGCCGACGATGCGCGCCAGCGCGGCGGAAAAGCTGTCCACATGCTGGTACGACCACACTTGCGCGCGCACCACGCGCTGCAGGAAATCGCGCAGCACTTCACGCTTGGCAGCCAGCGCGCTGTCCGTCACCGCCAGGTAGCTCAGCCCCGACCACAGCCCGCGTCCGCTGACCAGCACGCGTGCGTGGCCGCTGGTCTCGGCCAGCGCGGTGTAGGGCTCCCAGGTGGCCCACGCATCGACCGAGCCGTTGACCAGGGCAAGCTTGGCGTCCGCAGGCGGCAGGAAGCGCAGGCTGGCATCCTCTGGCTTGAGCCCGGCCGATTCCAGCGCCTTCAGGGCGACGAAATGGCCGATGGAGCCACGATTGGTGCCGATGCTCTTGCCGCGCAGGTCCGCCGCCGTCTTGAGTGGCGAATCGGCGCGCACCAGCACGGCGGTGCCGAACGGGTCCGAGCGGTTGGCGCCGATGATCTTGATGGGCGTGCCGGCGGCCAGCGCGAAAATGGCGGGCGCGTCGCCGATCGGGCCGGAATCCACGGCGCCCGCATTGAGCGCTTCGGCCAATGGCGCGGCGGCCGGAAACTCCGTCCACTGGATGTCGTAGGCGAGGCCCTTCAGCTCGCCGGCGCTTTCCAGCAGCGCCCGCAAGCCGCCCTTCTGGTCGCCGGCCTTGAGCACGGGCCGCCCCTGGGCGGAAACGGAAAACGGCAAGGCGCCGCTCGCGGCAGCCGCCGCGCCGTAGCGCAGGAATTGTCTTCGTGATGTCGTCATGGTGCCGCTCGTCATCCCCTTCAGGCCGCCTTGCGGCCGGCGCCGGTGGCGGCACCGCGCTGCGCCACCAGTTCGCGCACGCGCGGAATCAACTCGCGGCCATAGTCCACGGCATCCTCCAGCGGATCGAAGCCGCGGATCAGGAACGTGGTCACACCAAGGTCGTAATAGTCCAGCAGTGCATCGGCTACCTGCTCCGGCGTGCCGACCAGTGCCGTGGAGTTGGAGCGCGCGCCGGTCAGCCTGGCGATCTCCGTCCACAGGCGCTTGTCCACGCGCGGGCCCTTGTCGGCGGCGGCCAGCAGGCGGCGCGCGCCTTCGCTTTGCTGCGGGCCGCCCTGCTCCAGGCCGGCCGCCGCGCGCAGGCGGCGCGTTTCTTCGAGGATGGCATTGGCGCGGGCCCATGCCGCCGTCTCGGTTTCCGCCAGGATCGGCCGGAACGAGACCGAGAAGCGCACCTGCCGCCCATGCCTGGCGGCTTCGGCGCGCACCCGCGTGGTGATGTCGCGGACCTGGTCGAGCGATTCGCCCCACAGTGCGTAGACATCGGCATGACGTCCGGCAACTTCAATCGCCGCGTCCGAAGCACCGCCGAAGAAGATCGGCACATGCGGCTTCTGGGCCGGCTTCACTTCCGAGAAGCCCTGGGTAAAGCGGTAATACGTGCCTTCGTGGTCAAACGGCTTGTCCTCCGTCCAGACGCGCCGCAGGATGCCTAGGTATTCATCGGTACGCGCATAGCGCTCGTCGTGGCCGAGGAAATCGCCGTCGCGCCGCTGCTCCGAATCCGAGCCGCCGGAGATGAAATGCACGCCCAGCCGGCCGCCGCTGAACTGGTCGAGCGAAGCAATCTGCCTGGCCGCCAGCGTGGGAGCGGTAAAGCCCGGACGATGCGCCAGCATGAAATGCACCCGCTCGGTCACGGCTGCCGCGTAGGCGATGGTGAGTGTGGCGGAAGGGCCGGTGGAGTGATGCGGCACCAGCACGCGGTCGAAACCGGCGTTCTCATGCGCTTGCGCAAACGCCCGCACATAGTCGCGATCCACCGCCGGGCCGCTGGCCGGATGGATTTCCGACTGCTTCTGGCTCTGGATCATGCCAATGATTTCCACGCTCATCGTAGGCTCCTGTTCCTGGTTCTCGGTAACGCCGCGGCGCCGGGATGAAAGGCGCCATGCGGCTGGAACATGAACTTACCCCGTGGCGGTTCAATCCTTAAGGAATAAGAACGCGTGTCGATATGCGGTTTTGCGCGGGAGCCCGGGCGCGGTACCGGGCGGCGCCTGCGCGGTTGGCATCGAAGCCGCCGAAGGCTGTCTCTGCGCGGCCGCGCGATCAGCCGGCAGCAGCGCTCTTCAAGCCGTCCGACACACCTTGCGCCGAGTCTTTGCACCACTGCCTGGCGCCGAGCGGGCTGCCTTCAATCCCTTCTTCCTTGCCGTCGGACAGCCTCACCTTGCCGCGCAAACCCGCAGCCTCGCTGGCATCGCCCCCGCTCGTGTCGACGCCGGGAAGCCCCGCCATCAAAGCCACCATCTTCCTGGCGTTCTTGATGCTGTCCGCTTTCAGGAAGCCCTTTCCGACACAGTAGCTGGTGAGGCCAGCGACGTTGCGGGACATCTCATACATACCCTTGAGCACAGCCGGGTCCGCCTGTGCGTGAGCCGGTGCGGAAAGCCCGATCGTGCCGGCGGCCATCAGGAATACTGAAATCTTCTTGTTCATATCTCGCTATGCATCCATTCAAATGCAGGGTTATTCGATCCACCTGTCGTCGTCGCCGCCACCGTCATCCGTGGCCGGCTTCAACTACCCGGCATTACCAAGTATACTTTTAATCACATGAGGCTTCGCAGCCTTCCGTCAAAACGGGCGCTCCGGCGTCCGTTTTACTTGTTACCCGGCCTGACATCGTTACTTTTTCCGCTCACCGCATGACTCTTCGATTTCGTCCCGCCCACTGCGCCGCACTGGCTTTGCTGCTCTCCACCCTCGGCGCCGCGCCCTATGCCCTGGCCGCCGATGCCGTCCTGGTCCTGGACACCAGCCCCAGGGAAACGAGGGATGCCCCCGCGCTGGATCTCGCCGTGACCCGGTTTGCGGGCAACGCGTCCGGTACCTACTACTGGGAGGATGGCTTGCTGGCCGAGCAGATCCTGTCCGGACTGCAGTCGCGCACCAACCGGGCCGAACAGGAACTCCCCGACGGCCAGCGCCTGTTGTCGTCGCGCCGCCAGTTGTCGGACGGCGCCGAACGCGCGGCCGTGCTGGTGGACGGGCGCGGCGACGTGCTGGCCGCGGCGCTGGTGCACCGCGAGTGCGGCAAGAACGGCTGCCAGGACGACGAGCACGGCCTGCTGTCGGTCTTCCTGCGGCCCGGCTTCGATCGCGCCAAGGCACAACCGCTGGTGACGTGGAGCCAGGACGTGCCCGAAGACCTGCAGACCGACGGCGGCGAGAAGATCGCCAAGGTGGAGACCATCACGCTGGATGCCGGCAACACGACGGCCAAGCCGATCAGGCTCACCAAGGGATTCTCGCCGCAAGTGCCGCTGTACCCGCGGGCAATCGTCCATCGCACCGCGCAGGATGCCTTGAGCAACGCCAAGGCCAGGCGCGTGCTCAGGCTGCAAACCACCGACAGCATCGAGCAGGTGCTGGCCTTCTACAAGCAACTGACGCCGCCGCTGCAGGATGCCGTGTCCGACCTGGATGGCAATACCGGCTTCATGGCAGGCAAGCGCAAGGGGGTGGCGTTCACCGTCAACCTGAAGCAGAACAAGCACTTYCCGACCATCACCAACATGGAGGTCGAGATCAGCGAATGATCCGGCTGCCGGGCGGCGAGGGACCCATCACATGCCGTTGTCGCCTTCCACCTTGCCGATCGAGGTCTTGATCCTGCCGGCGACAGCGGTGCGCAAGCCCTTGACGGAGTAGGCCTGCGCTTGCGCATCCTCCTCCGGCTTGCACACCCACAGTTGCGCGAACAATCCGTCCTTGGCGGAGTAGCCGCCGAACCAACCAGGCGGCCGATGTACCAGCGGTGCCCRACCCGGACGGGCATGTCGGGCATCTCGCCCGCGATATTTGTGCCTCCCGCGCCATGCCAGACGCGCCCGCTCGCGTGACGGCTCCCCATTACCCTATCCTTCGCCCCCCCATCCGCTCGGCCGATGCCGGCTTTCGCATAAGCCCGCCGAGCCCGCACCCCTGAAAATATACTTATGCCACTAAGTATATTCCCTTGGTTTTCGTTCTGCCTTCTTGCCATCGCCGCCCCACCTCATTATGCTTAGTCAACTAAGTTTTATTAACCAAAACAACCGATGTGCACGACCGACCCTACCCGGGAGACGTCCGCCAGGAGTGCCCAGAAATGATCACCAAAGAAGACAACGAACTGCTGTGCCGCGTCGAAGGCGACGCGCCGATGGGACAACTGATGCGCCGGCACTGGACTCCGGTATGCCTGATCGAGGAGGTTTCGGAACCTGACGGTGCGCCCGTGAAATCTCGCGTATTCGGCGAAGACCTGGTGGTATTCCGCGACAGCGATGGTCGGGTCGGCGTGATGGACGAATACTGCCCGCACCGCCGCGCCTCTCTGGTCTACGGGCGCAACGAAGAAGGTGGATTGCGCTGCCTCTACCACGGCTGGAAGATGGACGTCGCGGGCAACGTACTGGAGATGGTTTCGGAGCCCCCCTCGAGCTGCATGGCTCAGAAGGTCAAGCACAAGGCGTATCCCAACAAGGAATGGGGCGGGATGGTATGGGCCTATATGGGCCCGGCCGATTCGGTACCGGAATTCACGCCGCCACAATGGGCGCCGAGCGAAGAGACCCGGGTGAGCATTGCCAAGGTGCTCCTGCCATGCAACTGGGCACAAGTGCTCGAGGGAGCGATCGATTCGGCCCACAGCTCCAGCCTGCACAGCTCCGATATGGTTCCGGCACGGGTGAGCAGCGCAAAGGCCACCTCGAACCTCTGGCTCCGTCCCTCGACCGACAAGGCGCCGCGCTTGCAGGTGCAGCGCGGCGGCTACGGATTCCGCTATGCAGCCATTCGCCGGCCCATCCAGCAGGCGCAGACCCACGACTACGTCCGCTCGACCGTGTTCGTTGCCCCCGCGACGGCATTGATTCCTCCAAACAATCTCTACAACGTCGCCAACGTCAACGTCCCGATGGATGACACGAACACGGCGTTCTACTTTATCGCCTGGGGCCATCCTGCGCAGACACCCGAGACCGAATCCTGGCGCAAGTTCCTCCGCCAGACCGTGGGCGTCGACCTGGACCCGTCCTACCGGCCGCTGCGTAATATGGAGAACCGCTTCTGGCAGGATCGCCAGGCCATGAAGGCTGGCAACTTCACCGGCATCTCAGGCTTTCCCAATCAGGACGTGGCAATGTGGCTGACCATGGGGCCGATTGCTGACCGAACCCATGACCGGCTCGGTGCCAGCGATCTCGCCATCGTCGAGTTCCGCAAGCAGATGCTGGATGCCGTCAAGGCCTTTCAGGAAGGCGGCGAGGCGATCGGCACCGGCACCAACGCGGTTCCCGCCGACGTCTGCGCGTTCCAGGCCGTCGTGCCGAAGTCGGACGACTGGCGGACCTTCGCTGTCTCCTACGTATGGGCCGATGGCCAGGACCGGCCGGAGTTCGAGCCCTCTTACTCGATCACGGCGTAGGACGCTCCCGGCGCCTTTCCATTCATCAGACCCAGCCCCCGGAGCCATCGCACGATGACAAAACTACGCCTTTCCGTCGCCATGGGCGACTATGACCGCACCCGCGCCCTGCTCGATGGCCGCATCCAGATCGACGGCGTCGATCCGGTCTACATGACCCTCACCCCCGAGGAGATGTTCTTCCGCGCGATGCGCAGCCAGGACTTCGATATCACGGAGCTTTCCTTCTCGAGCTATCTGGTCAAGCACTCGCGTGGCGACTGCCCGTACATCGCCGTCCCCGTCTTTCTCTCCCGTGCTTTCCGCCATACGTCTATCTATGTCCGCAAGGACCGCATCAAGCGGCCCGAAGACCTGAAAGGCTGCCGCATCGGCATCCCCGAATACCAGCTCACCGCGCTCGTATGGGCGCGAGCGATCCTCCAGGACGAGTACGGGGTCCACCCGTCCGACGTCACGTGGGTGCGCGGCGGCATCGATACGCCGGGCCGCCCGGAGAAGATCAAGCTCCAGTTGCCGCCCGACGTTCGCGTCGAGCCCGCGCCGGAAGGACGCACGATCTCGGACATGCTCGACCGCGGCGAGATCGACGGCTTTATCGCGCCCCGGCCGCCTGGCGCCACGGCATTGCGCAACGAGAACATTGCCTGGCTGTTCGATGATCCCACCGCGGAAGCCAAGGACTATTTCCGTCGCACGGGTGTCTTTCCGATCATGCACGTGGTTGGCGTCCGGAAGACCCTGGCGCAAGCCCATCCCTGGCTTCCCGGCGCGGTGTTCAAGGCGTTCAACCAGTCCAAGGCCCACGCACTCGAACAGCTGTCCGACACGTCGGCGACAAAAGTGACCATGCCCTTTGTCGAAGAGATGCTGAAGGGCGCGCGCGAGACGCTCGGCGAAGACTACTGGTCCTACGGTGTTCAAGCGAACCGCCGGACCCTGGAAACCTTCGTACGGCATCACCATGGCCAAGGACTGTCCGAGCGCCCGGTCCCGGTGGAAGACATCTTTCACCCGTCCACCTACGAGTCATACAGCATTTGACAAGATCGCGCGCGCGGATGCATCGGGGGAGTGGACCGGGAATCGCTGCGCGCCATCGACCTGTCAATGCGGTTCGACGCCTGAAATGAGAGATTTATGACGACCATCACACAGCCCCTCGCCGATACGCGGATGCTCTTGCGTATCGCCCGCATCCATGACCCGGCGGAAGGGATCCGCAGCTTCGAGCTCGTGCAGCCC
>NZ_JBFTLX010000126.1:0-22890 GCF_056396665.1 Cupriavidus sp. 05T313
AATAATATCTTCGGAGATGTATGAATGCGGCTACTTTCGAAAACGTACTGGAATGGAACTTGGGTGAAGTTTCGCGAGCCAGTCGATGCATTTGCGACTTGCGAACAGGTTACGGCCTACGCCAACGATGGCGCACAAAGCCGAGGCCTATATTGGACACCAAAGAAAAATCCGCGTCCTCGCGTCGCCATTGTAGCGGCCCATCCGAGGGTGGATTTTAGCCAACACTACGCATTTCCCGGCTTACTGCGCGCGGGATATGCCTGCCTTGGCGCTAATGTTCGCACGCTGAACAATGACATGACCTGCGTCCACGAACAGATCATCCTGGACATTGCGGCCCAAGTCCGGTGGTTGAAGGAGCACCGCGGGGTGGAGAAGGTCATCTGGCTCGGTAACTCAGGTGGGGGGTCACTTGGCGGATTCTACCAATCGCAAGCCCGGCTGGAGCCATCGAGGCGTCTTGAATTGACGCCTGCGGGTCGGCCGACCGCGCTGCGTACCGCAGTGATGCCGGCCTTCGATGCGATGATCGTCTCGGCAGCGCATACAGGGCAAGGTCTGGTCGTCAACGAGACGATCGACCCCTCCGTCGTGGACGAGCACAATCCGCGGCTGACCGATCCGAGCCTCGACATGTATGACCCGATCAACGGGTTCAAGCCTGCGCCGCAGTGGTCGCGATACAGTTCGGCGTTTATCCAGCGCTACCGTAGGGCGCAGCTCGACAGGGTTGCGCGCATCGACGCGATAGCGCGAGCCTTGATCGCAGAGCAGAGCGATGCGGAGTGCCTGGCTGCCGGGCCGGAGTTCTCGGCTTTGACGCCGCCGCGGCAGCGAGCGATTTTGCAGCGCAGTGTGTTTCAACCGGTGATGACGATCTACCGAACGATGGCGAATCCGAATTACACGGATAACTCGCTCGATCCCGGAAATCGCGGCTACGGCAGCCTGCTCAGCGATCGTCCGGATCTGATGAATCTCCAGTTGCTCGGCTTCGCACGCGTCGTAACACCGGACGCCTGGCTTTCGACGTGGTCCGGCTTGTCAAGCAATGCCAACTTCCTGAAGACCGCACCGACGATCAAGGAACCGGTGATGGTCATCCATGCGGGACGCGATCTGGACTGCTACATGCAGACGCACTCCAGGGCAATCTTCGCCGCGTTCGGAAGCCAGGACAAAACGTTCGAGGACTTCGCGGATCAGTTGCACTACTTCGAGCCGGATGAGGGCGAGCCAGAGAATGCAGGCGCCTTGGCCCAGACCGCGAAGGTCGTGCCATGGGTCGAGTCGAGGATGCCACTGTAGCGCGCTCTGCAATCCGCCCGACACAATAAAAACGAAAAGATCAGGCCGCGGAAGGGATCACTGCTGCGCACCCCTTCGGGTAGGGGCGTCGGGGTGACGCGTGCCTTTTCAGTCGGGCGGGTTCCAACGCGCACTAACAAGAACCGGAGGGGAAGAGAATCGAAATGGGAAAATCACTGTTGGGGCTTGGGCCGCAGGCGACATTTGCGGGGGCGTACATCCCTACCGGCATGGCATCCTGCAACGAGCATTCGCGCTCAATGCTCACGTCGTTTAGCAGCTGCGCGCAAGCGACTCCCGATCAACGCCTTGATCGGATGGCGCGGCAGCCTCGTGCCGGTTGCCGCGATTCATACAAGCCCCAATAGCGGCCTTACTGTCTGCCGCAGGCGGCTTAAGCTGTTTTCAGTGTCCTGATTTCCGCAGCCGCCTTTTCCAGGCCTGCTTTGGCGGCATCGGGCCCAAACGCCAAACCTTCAGCGCGGACCACGGTTACATCGGCGATGCCGATGAAGGCAAGCAATTGTTTCAAATGCGGAACCATGAAGTCCGCCGTTGCGGTGGGTCCTTTGCTGTAGACACTGCCCGTGGCAACCAGCAGGATGGCGCGCTTACCCTTCACCAGACCCTCCGGGCCCGAAGCCGTGTAGCGGAAGGTGCGGCCCGCTTGCAGCACATAATCAAACCACGTTTTCAATTGCACCGGCACACCGAAGTTATACATTCCAGCGGACAGGACAACGGTGTCTGCCGCTTTGAGTTCGTCGATCAGGGTTGTCACCAGGGCTGTCTGTGCCTTCTGCACTGAGTCTAGCGCGTCAGCGGGGGCGAACAACGCATCAAGCAAGGCACCATCGAGGACTGGCAGCGGATTCCCGCCCAGGTCGCGCTCCAGGATTTCATTCCCCGGGATGACACCTAGCTGTTCCTTGAGGCGAGCAGCCAGTTGACCCGAGGCCGAGGCTGCGCCACGAATGCTGCTTTGGATGAATAGAAATTTTGGCATCTGGCTTTCAGTGTGATGGGTGAGGGCGAACATACTTCGAATACGCCTCCGATCCGGGGTGCAGAAACGGATAGCATGCCCCCGATCGAGAGGCGTTCTGTCTGGCGCCGATCGCCGGCGCCCGATCAAAAGATAACGCGTAGGCCCGCAGCCACGGCGACCTGGCTCTTCTGACCGTTGGCAAGGCCGTTCAAGGTGGTGGGGTTGCCGTAGCCGTATGACGCACCGGTTTGCAGCAGGGTGTCATAGTCCACTGGGCCGTTGTGCGCGTAGGCGCCGACCAGGTAGACGGTGGTGCGCTTTGAAAGCGAGTAGGCCCCCATCAGGCTGAACTGGCTGAAATTCGGCAGGCTGGCAGCCTTCGTGTTCGGGGAGAGGGACGCGCCCAGGACTTGATCGTAGTAGTAGCCCGCGATCAGTTTCATGGCGGGCGTCATACTGTAGCTCATGCCGGCCCAATAGACGTTGTCGCGAATCGCCGTGACACCATTGCCGTACCTGGAGTCCCGCCAGCGATATCCGCCCATGAACCGGATGGGGCCGGTTTCATAGCTGGCGGCAATGAATGCCTTGCGGTCCTCCCCGATCGGAGACGTCGCGGTTAGCGCATTGTTAATCTGGTCATAGCCCGTGGCGATGCCAAACGATTCACCGAGGTAGTAGACCCCCGCACCGAAGGCAGCCTGAGCACGAGAATTGCCTGGCACTTCGCCATTGGGGATGGTCGACATCTGGCCGCCCTGAAACGCAAATCCCGTTCCGAAGGAGTAGTGCGCCAACACATGGGTGTTGCCAAAATCTCCGGTATATTTGACCATGTTGTCTTCGCGATAGGCTGCACCCGCGATCGTATTGGCCGGCTCATAGGCAACGCTAGTCTTGAACGGCAGGAAGTTCACCATCGTTTCCATCAAGCTGGTGTATTGCCTGCCCAATGAAACCTTGCCGAAGCCGCTTTTCGTCAGGCCGATTGCCGCTTGGCGATAGAACAACTGCGAAGCGGAGACGAGCTTACCGTCCCCCGGCGTGAAACCGCTCTCGAGCCAGAAGGTTGCCTTCAAGCCATCGCCAAGGTCTTCTTCCCCTCTCAAGCCCCAGCGTGACGCGGAGAGCCCCCCATATTTTTGCAGTCCGACGAGACTACCGGCACTCGTTGCGGTCGATGCCCGGTTCACGTACTCGATCCCGGTATCGAAGACCCCGTACAAGGTGACGCTCGATTGCGCACGCGCCAGAGAAGAACTCAGGCTGCAGAGCACTGCAGCCGCAATAGCTATTTTCCTCAATTTAATGTCTCCCGATTTATTTTTTTGTTTTAATTGCTAAAGCTGGAACTATGCGATAACCATCCTTCGCGTGCTCAGCTGCGAGCGACCGATGCCGGTTCGCAGATCACATCGCGATTCGGGTGCAGCGATCCCTGGATGCGCTTGCGGGGCATCGGGAAACCAGAAGAAGGCGATTGCGTCGCCATTGCCCATATCGAAAAAGAAGTGCTGGCCCCGTCCACCCGGGAGATCAATCGTCTTGATCAAGGGCATCCCGAGCCTGTCCCGATAAAACTCGATCGTCCTGGTCATATCCTTGCAGACCATGGCTACATGGTTCACGCCCCGGATGTCGAACTTGGTATTTACCTTTCTCACCATTGCTGCTTCTCCTCATTGAGTGACTTGTACTTCTTGTGCAGACCCACCGGTAACAGCGGAGTACAGCCGAGCCGCTACTGCGGCTCCACGCCCATGCTGCGCAGCAGGTCGTTGGTCATGGCGAATTCGACTGCGATGTCGCGCGCAAACGGTGCCGGCTCCTTGAGCGTGGGGTGAGCGCCGCCAATGCTGGTGTTGAGGAACTTCTCGTAGTCCGGTGTATGGCACACGTCGTTGAGAGCACTGACCAGGCGCCTCTGCACCTCGACAGGCAGGCCCTTGGGCGCTACCAGGCCAATCCAGGGCGTGGTCTGCAGGAGGGGCGCATCCACACCCTGCTCCTTGTAGGTCGGCACATCGGGCAGCAGGGCGCYGCGAGCGGCTCCCTGGACGGCGAGCGGCTGTGCGTAGCCTTTCTGGACATACTGGGCCACGAGCGCCGGCGGGCCGGCGGTGATGTTGATGTTGTTGCTCACGATGTCCTGGAACGCCGGCGCCGCGCCCTTGTAGGGCACGTGAAGGAAAGACACGTCCGCCGAGCGCTCCAGTATCACCATGATCTGGTGCACGGCGGTGCCGGTACCCCAGGAGCCGAAGGTGATCTTGCCCGGGTTGGCCCTGGCGGCCTGGAACAGCTCCCGCAAGTTCTTGACGCCCAACTGCCGATTGGCAAATAGCACCATCTGCCCTTCCATGACCTGAAACAGCGGCGTCAGATCCTTGCGCACGTCGTAGCCGGGCTTTTTTACAAGGGAGGCAACGCTGATCACAGAGTCCGCGATGGCGACGCCCAGGGTATAGCCATCGGCGGGCGCGCGCGCCACTTCGGCCGTGCCGATCGCGCCATTGGCACCGGCCTTGTTTTCCACGATCACCGGCTGGCCCAGGCGCACCGTCAGCATTTCGGCCACCTTGCGCCCGACGACGTCGGCGGTGCCGCCCGCGGGGAAGGGGTTGATGAGGCGGATGACGCGGTTAGGGTAGTTCTGCTGGGCCCATGTGCGCGTGCCCGCCATCCCACTGGCCAAAAAGGGCAAGGTCGACGCGAGCGAACTCAATCGCTACCTGTGGCTGTTGCCGGCGTGGGCCTCGACCTGGAACAGGCGGTTCCAGGTCGAGCTCCAGGCGTTGGGCCTCGAGCAGCCGCAACGCGCGCTGTTGAGCAATTCGTTTCAAGCCCTGCGCCAGATGCTGCTGGACTACGAGGCACTGGCCATCTTGCCACTCGAGTACGTGGGGGCCGACATTCGGGCTGGCGTGTTGAAGCAGTTGCCGATTCGCCATGTCTTTGGCTTCCATTGCCTTTCGCGATAGCCTCATTGCCTTTGCAAGGCAAACGGGCAAGGCGCCGGCGGCGGACCCGTTGTGAAGCGTCAATAGACAATGTCTTGAGCCAGGCCCGGAGATACGCTCTCTATCCAAAGGCAGATCAGACCCGAGGCAAGCACCCGCTTCCCGTTCAGATCTTCGAACATTAGCCCCCAGCCATTTTCCAGCGTACCCAGGTGCATCGTCATCTGCCGGATAGCGTTCTCTCCAGCCAGTCTGCCGCGTGCCTCGTTCAGAGGAATGATCTGGCAACCGCGGGAAAACCCGGGCAGGGAGGCGCCCGAAGAATCATCCGTTCGAACGAGGCGACGCCCTGGTTCCCCCACAGATAATCGACTCGCAGGCTGTGTCCCTTGGCAGGGCGTCGATACCTGTGCCCAACGACAAGACAAAAAGGAGACTACCGGATGACCACTGCGACGCTTTCCTATTCGATGGAAATGCCCATGCTGCTTTCCACGTTGCTGCATGGTGCGGCACGCCACCACCGCAAGACGGAAATCGTATCGGTGATCGACGGCAGCACACATCGCCAGAGCTACGGCGAATGCGAATTGCGCGCACGCAAGGTCGCGCAGATGCTGCTTGCCCAGGGCGCGCAGCCGGGCGACCGCATCGCCACGCTGGCGTGGAACGATCATCGCCATCTGGAGCTGTACTTCGGCATCAGTGGCATGGGCGCGATTTGCCACACGATCAACCCGCGGCTGTTCGCCGAGCAGGTAGTGCACATCGTCAACCATGCGCAAGATCGCTTCGTGGTGTTCTCGCCCGACTTCCTGCCGCTGCTCTCGTCAATTGCGCCGCAGTGTCCTGGCGTGGAGCAGTGGATCATGCTGGGCGAGCCGGGCGACGGGCTCGAGCTGAACGGCATGGCCGTGGCCAGCTTCGAGGCCTTGCTGGCGCACCACGAGGGGATCTGCGGCTGGCCCGAGCTGGATGAGCGCAGTGCCGCGTTCCTTTGCTACACGTCCGGTACGACCGGCCTGCCGAAGGGCGTGGCATACGGGCACCGCGCCACGGTCCTGCACGCTTATGCGTGCGCGCTGCCCGATGCGCACAACCTGTCGGCACGGGACGTGGTGATGCCAGTGGTGCCAATGTTCCATGCCAACGCCTGGGAAGCGCCTTTCTCGGCGACACTCACCGGCGCAAAGCTCGTACTGCCGGGTGGCCGGCTCGACGGTGAATCGCTGTATCGCCTGATCGAGCAAGAGGGCGTGACGTTCTCGATTGGCGTGCCGACGGTGTGGTTCTCACTGCTGCGCCACATGCAGCAGCATGGCTTGCGTTTCCGCACATTGCGCCGGCTGCTGCTGGGCGGTGCGGCCACGCCGCCGGCCATGATCGAAGGCTTCGCCGAGCTGGGCGTCGAGCTCTACCAGGGCTGGGGCATGACGGAAACTGCCGCGCTGACAACCTGCGCCCGCCCGCTGCACCACCAGGCGGGGCTGTCGGACGCCGAATTGCGCAAGACGATTTACCGCAGCGCCGGCCGTGCCGCGGCCGGCGCCGACATGCGCGTAGTCGATCCTGAAAACCGGGAAATCGCCTGGGGAAGCGGCATCGCCGGCTCCTTGCAGGTGCGGGCACCGTGGGCCATTACCCGCTACTACGGGGCTGCCGATTCTGCGTTGCAGGACGGCTGGCTGCCCACCGGCGACATCGCCGAGATCGACGAAGACGGCTTCATGCGCCTCACGGACCGAAGCAAGGATGTCATCAAATCCGGCGGCGAGTGGATTTCCTCTGTGGAGATCGAGAACATTGCTGCCAGCATCCCCGGTGTGCACCTGGCAGCGTGCATCGCGGCCGCGCATCCGAAATGGGGCGAACGCCCGCTGCTGGTCGTGCAGCGCAAGCCTGGCAGCAGTGTGTCCGAGCAGGAAGTGCTGGCCGAACTGGAAGGCAAGATCGTCAAATGGTCGCTTCCGGATGCGGTCGTATTCATTGACGAGATGCCGCTGACAGCAACGGGCAAGCTCTTCAAGTTGCAATTGCGCGAACGCTATGGCAAACACCTGGCGGACAGGATGCAGGCAGCCTGAGCGCAATCTCCACGCGAAGCGAAACCCAAAGGCGGCAGCAGAACCGTCAACACAAATGACAGGCCAAAGCGCCATTCCAAGGAGACTATCGCATGAAATCGCAGCAATCCCGGGCAGGATCCCGCCCCCAGCTTTCACTGTCTGTCCTGTTGGCGCTGATGCTGGCTGGCGCGGCGCCCGGCCTGGCATCCGCCGCCGCGCAGCCCGCTGGCCTGTCGGATGGCGAAGTCCGCATCGGCGTGCTGACCGATCTGTCGGGCATCTACGCGGATGCAAGTGGGCGAGGCTCGGTGCTGGCCGCACAGATGGCGATCGACGACTTTACGGCGCAGGCCAGGCCCGCCTTCAACGTCAAGCTGCTTTCCGGCGACATGCAACTCAAGCCGGATGTCGGGGCCAATATCGCGCGCACATGGTTCGACCGCGAGGGTGTCGACATGATAGTGGACTTGCCTTCCTCAGCCGTGACACTGGCTGTGATGAACCTCGCAGCCGAGAAGAATCGCGTGGTCATCCCCACCGGGCCCGCCTCGCTGCGCATCACCAATGAGGACTGCATGCCCACTACGCTCCACTGGGCTTACGACGAGTACTCCCAAGGCCAGGGCACCGCGCGCGCCATTACCGATGCCGGTCACAAGACCTGGTATTTCATCGAGGCCGACTACGCCGGCGGCAAGGCACTGCGCAACGGGTTCGAGGAAGCGCTGAAGGCTGCCGGCGGCAAGGTCGTGGGTAGCGCGAAGCACCCGCTCGGCGCAGCCGACTTCTCGTCGCAGATCGTGCAGGCCCAGGCCTCCAAGGCGGAGGTCATCGGCATGGCCAATGCGGCCGGCGACTCGGCGAACCTTGTCAAGCAGGCCGCGCAATTTGGTGTCACACCCAAGCAGATCATGGCCGCGTCGCTGATCCATATCACCGACATCCACGGGCTGGGCCTGAAATCGACCAAGGGCATGTACCTGACCGACGGCTTCTACTGGGATCGCAATGAGGAGACGCGCGCGTGGTCGCGCCGCTTCTTCGAAAAGCAGAAGAAAATGCCAACCATGGTTCAGGTCGGTACCTACTCGGCAGTGCTCCACTACCTGAAGGGTGTCAATGCCGCGGGGACCGACGAGGCGAAGGCAACCGTGGCAGCCATGAAGGCGATGCCGGTCAACGATGTGTTCGCCAAGAACGGCCGCATCCGCGAAGACGGCCGCATGGTCCACGACATGTACCTGTTCGAGGTCAAGAAGCCGGAGGACGCCAAGTACGCGTGGGACTACTACGCGCTGCGCGCGACCATCCCGGCCGACAAGGCCTTCCGCCCGCTATCGCAGTCCAGCTGCAAGTACGTCAAGCCGCAGAAGACCTGATCCGCGAGCGTGCCGGCGTTGTTGCACAGCGCCGGCGTCGTCAGGCGATCAGCCCCAGCTTGCGCGCGACAGCCACGGCGTGCGTGCGCGACGAAGCGCCGAGCTTGGCATTGATGCTGCGCAGGTGCGTCTTGACGGTCGTTTCCGAGACAAAAAGCCGGACCGCCATTTCCTTGTTCGCCATCCCGTCGGCCAGCAGGTGGAGCACCTTCAGTTCCTTCTTGGTCAGGCCCTGGCCATCCTGCACCGGATGGGCGTTCGCCATGGCTGGCACTGCGCCCTTCGGCGCGGCGCCGCTGCGCTCGGCAAACATGCCGGCGAGTTGCGCCACCAGAGCGCGGGCCGCCGGCGACAGCTGCGGGCCGCCGCGCGTCCCGCCTGCGCCCACCGCGCCTATCATGCGAGCCACCGGCTCGCCCTCGTCGATGAACGTACTGACGAAGCCTTCGCTGGCGCCGAATTCCAGTGCCGGCGCCAGCTCCTGCAGCGCAAGCGCACTGTCGCCCGCGGCCTGCAATGCCGTTGCCAGCAGGATGCGCAGCTTCAGTGCCCGGCGCCCTCGCTGTGCTGCCTGGGCCAGCGCCAGCGCCTCGCGCAGCGCTTGCGCGGCGCCGGCGGGGTTGCCAAACGCGATCTCCAGCCTGCAATGCGCCAGTTCCACGGTCTCGACGTCGTTGGCATGCGGCACGAACTCCGGGCCGAACGACCAGGCGCGCAGCGCCCGCGCCGCCGCCAGTTCCAGTTCCGCGCCATCGCGGTCGCCGCGCTGCACGGCGATGCGAGAACGCTCCAGCCGCGCGTTGGCGACCATGCGCAACAGCCCGGTCCGGTAGCCCATCTGCTCGCAGTCGTGGAGCCATAACATCGCGTCCTCCTCGCGGCCGTCAGCTAGCGCACCCCGGCATAACAGCACAAAGGTGACAATGAGCGGATCGATATAGGCCGCCTCGCGGATCAGCGGCAGGTAGGCGCTCAGCAAACGCTGCGCCTGATCGCTGCGTCCCGATTCATAGAGGGCTTCGGCCAGGAAGGCCCCGGCGATCTCCTGCCCGTCCACGCGCTGTTCGCCCCGGCTCGCGTCGGGTTCGTGCGCGCCGCGGTAGCGTGTCAGCGCCTGCCGCAACCGGCCCTGGACCAGGTCGATCGATCCGTCCAGGCAATGCGCCACGCGCATGTTCGCCCCGCCGCCGATGCCGGCGTGGACCTGCCGGCTGCTGTCCAGCATCCGGCGCGCCTGTTCGAAGTGACCCAGGTAGATATGACAGGACGCCAATGAATTGAGTTGCACGCCATAGGGAAACACGTGGCTTGGGGAGAGCTTGCGCAAGCAGTCCTGCCATGCGGCGTAGGCCTGGTCGAGCTTGTCGCCCAGCGCCAGGATAAAGGCATGCAGCGCAAGCATGTGCGCGGCAATCTCGGCATCGCGCTCGCCTGCGTCGTGCATGTCTTCGAGCATGCGCAATGCCTTGTCGCCGCGATGCAGGAACGTCAGCGCCCAGGCCTGCACCAGCCTGAGCCGTGGACGGTTCGACAGGCTGCCGGGCGGCAGGCATTCAAACCAGCGCGCCAGCAGGCGGACCCGTCCCTGCCAAAGCAGCGGGTCGGCGTGCTGCTGCAGCAAGTCCAGTGCGGTGCAGAAGTCTTCCGCCTTGAGCGCGTGCTCGATGGCGGGCACAGGCCGGCCCTGTCCGACAAACCATTCGCTCGCCAGGCGGTGCAGCCTGGCGATCTCCACGCCGCCGTGCAGTTGCGCCAACCGTGCCTTGAGAAAGTCGGAGAACAGGCTGTGATAGCGGTACCACTGGCCGGCCGCATCGAGGCTGGTAAGGAACAGATTCTCGTGCGCGAGCCGTTCCAGCATCGCGGTGCCGTCGCCGCGCCCGGTCACCGCATTGCAGAGTTCGGCGCTGAACGGACCCAGCAGCGATGTCTTCAACAGGAAATCCTGCACTTCGGGCGACTGGCGTGAGAGCACGTCTTCGGCCAGGTAGTCCGCCACGGCTGCATCGGAGCCGGAGAATGTACCGATGAACGCCGAAACATCCTCGCAGCGCTGCATGGCCAGCACCGCCAGCCAGATCGCCACGACCCAGCCCTCCGTGCGCAGGTGCAGCTTGCGCAGGTCTTCCTTGGAAACGCTTTGCCCGATGCGCTCGCGCAGGTAGGCGCCTGTCTCTTCGAGGGTGAAGCGCAATGCGTCGGTCGTGATCTCGAGCAGCCGGCCGTGGGCCCGCAGCCTGCCGAGCCCCAGTTCCGGTGTGCCGCGCGAGCCGACCACGAACTTGCCGTGTGCCGGCATCTGTCCGATCAGCTGGCGCAGGAATTCCAGCGCGGCCGGGTTGTGCAGCGCCTCGAAGTCATCGAGGAATATGGCGAATGGCACCGGGAAGCGCGTCAACCGGTCGACCAGCGTATCCGTCGGCAAACCGTCTTGCCCGGCCGCGATCACGTCTTCGTTCCCCTCGCACAGGGCATCCACTGCCACGTTTAGGGATGCCAGGAAGATGGAGAAGTCGTTATCCGCGGCTCCCAACTGGCACCACGCCGTAYGCATGCCGGCGGCCACACACGCCGCATGGATATCGAGCATGGTGTTCGTCTTGCCAAAGCCGGCCGGCGCCTGCACCGAAACGAGCCGCACATCGCTGGCCTGTATGACGGGCGCCGCCAGGCGGTCCCGGGCCAGGTGCGTGCGCAGTCGCTGGGGAACAAGGAACTTGGCGGGCGGGGTACGCATGGCAATCCGGGTGGACTTCGCTACTGGTTGGGATAAGCGTGGATTCTATCCGCTCATGGCGCTATCCTGTGCCGGTCATGGCGTGCTCTGCCGGTATCGACGCCACAATGCGGGAAAATCGTCCCTTTGGATGAAGTATCGCCCGTGCGCAGGCGCTAACCTTGGCGGCACCCCGGCTTGGCCCGGCCCAAGCGTGTACCCGCCTGCCGGCCGCACACCGGCAGGCGTCACCACAGCACCAGAGCGAGACGAATATGGACTTCAGTTTGAATGCCGCGCAGCAGGCCTTGCAGGCACGCACCCGCGAGTTCATCGCGGAACACATCATGCCGATGGAGCGCGATCCCAGGCAGACCGCGCACGGACCCACCGAAGCGCTCCGCGCGGAGCTGGTTGCAAAAGCCCGCGCCGCCGGCCTGTTGACGCCGCACGCCTCGAAGGAGGCAGGCGGCCTTGGCCTGAGCCATGCCGACAAGGCGATTGTGTTCGAAGAAGCGGGGTATTCGCCTCTTGGTCCGGTCGCGCTGAACATCCACGCCCCCGACGAAGGCAATATCCACCTGATGGAAATCGTGGCGACGCCGGCGCAGAAGAAGCGCTGGCTGCAACCCCTGATCGACGGACACACACGCTCCTGCTTTTGCATGACGGAACCGTCGCCAGGTGCCGGAGCGGACCCGTCCATGCTCCAGACCGTCGCGGTCCAGGATGGCGACGACTACCTCATCACCGGCCGCAAGTGGTTCATTACCGGTGCCACGGGCGCCACCTTCGCCATCATCATGGCGCGCATGGAAGACGGCACGGCAACGATGTTCCTTGCCGACATGGACCAGCCGGGCGTGGAAATCGAGCGCCAGATGGATGCCCTCGACACTTGCTTCACCGGCGGGCATGCCGTCGTGCGGTTCGACAAGCTGCGCGTGCCGGCCACCGATGTCCTCGGCAAGGTGGGGGAAGGCTTTCGCTATGCGCAGTTGCGTCTCGCCCCCGCCCGCCTTACCCACTGCATGCGCTGGCTTGGAGCGGCACGGCGCGCCCATGACGTGGCGGCTGACTATGCCCGGCAGCGCCGCGCGTTCGGCCGTAGCCTGGTCGAGCACGAAGGCGTGGGCTTCATGCTTGCCGACAACGAGATGGAACTGCACATTGCCCGGCTGACCATCTGGCATTGCGCCTGGGTCCTGGACCAGGGCGAGAAAGGCCGGCACGAGTCAAGCCAGGCCAAGGTGATCTGTTCCGAAGCCCTGTGGCGCATCGTGGATCGCTCTGTCCAGGTGCTGGGTGGCAGCGGCGTAACCGACGAGACCGTCGTCGCCCGCATTTTCCGGGACATGCGCGCATTCCGCATCTACGACGGCCCTTCGGAAGTCCATCGCTGGAGCATGGCGAACCGCATCGCGCGGGGATAGGAATACGGGCGTTTCCGTTGGCCGGAAACGCCCGTATTCTTCTGTCGGCCTGTACGGGGAAGACCCGTGCGCTAGGCCATGCGCTCCGACAACCCCAGCGAGCGGCCGACAATCTCCAGCATGATCTCCGAGCTTCCCGCATAGATCCGCGACACTCGCGCATCGCGGTACATACGGCTGATCCGGTATTCGTCCATATAGCCGGCTCCGCCGTGGAACTGCAGGCAATCGTCGATCAGGCGATTCTCCAGTTCTGAAGTCAACAGCTTGGCCGAGGCGGCTGTCGGCGCATCCAGCCGCCCGGCGTTGTGCTCAATGACCAGTGTGTCGATCCAGGACTGCATCGCGTCGAGTTCCGCATGCTTGCGCGCCAGTGCGAACCGTGTGTTCTGGAAAGCGCCCAGCGGACGGCCGAACGCACGTCGCGCCTTCACGTAGTCCAGCGTCAGGTCCAGCGCCACCTGCGCGTGCGCGACCGACTGGCAGGCACTGAGCAACCGTTCTTCCGCCAGTCCTTCCGCCAGGTAGCCGAGCCCCTTCGCGGGGTCACCCAGCAGGTTGGCATCCGGTACGAATACGTTGTCGAAGAACAGTTCTGCCGTGTCCTGCGCGTCAAGGCCAAGCTTGTCCAGCTTGCGCCCCCGTTCGAAGCCGGGCATGCCGCGTTCCACCAGGAAGAGCCCGAAGGCGCGTGGCTGGGCCGGATCGGTGCGGGCCACCACGATGACCGCATCGGCATTCAGCCCGTTCGAGATATACGTCTTCGTGCCCTGCAGCAGCCAGCCGCCGTCGGTTTTCCGCGCGCGCGCCTGGATGCCCGCCAGGTCCGAGCCTGTTCCGGGCTCGGTCATGGCAATGGCAAGAATGCGCTTGCCGCTTGCCGCATCGGGCAGCAGCCGCGCCTTCTGTTCATCATTGCCCAGGCGTGCGATGTATGGCGCTACCAGCCGTGAATGCAGCGTAAAGAACACGCCGATGTCGCCATGCCGGATCATCTCTTCGTACAGGATCTGTTCGTAGCGGAAGTCCGCCATGCCGGCGCCCCCATACTGCTCGGCGGCCCACATCAGCAACAGGCCCTGCTCGCCGGCCTTCTCGAAGACGGTACGATCACAACACCCGCCCTTGCGCCAGGCATCGACATGCGGCGCCACCTCCTTGCGGATGAACCGTGCCACCGCGTCGCGGAACTGGTCGTGCTCGGGCTCGAAGATTCTACGTTTCGTGCTCATGCCGCCTCCTTGCTGTAGAACGGCTCGCCGCGCCGTGCGCGTTCGCGAAGGGCCTGCGTAGGCCGGAACCGGGAGCCGTAAGCGTCGGCAAGCGCATCGCAGGCAAGCACGAAGGCGCGTACGCCAAGGGTGTCGACCAGCGACAGGGGCCCGCCAGTCCATGCCGGGAAACCGAGTCCAAGGATGGCGCCAATGTCCGCGTCTTCCGGCGCCGAGATCACGCCTTCTTCCATGCAACGGACCGATTCCAATGCCTGGACATGCAGGAGACGCCGTTTCACTGCTTCCAGTCCGGGTTGCTGTCGCGCCGCCGGGTACTCTTGCGCCAGTCCCGGCCACAGGCGCTTCTTGCCGCCCTCCGGGTAGTCGTAAAATCCGCCGCCGCGCTTGCGGCCCAGCCTGTCAATGGCATTCATGCGGGCGATGACCGGCTGTGCGTGGATGCGGCGCAGCGGCTCGGGCACACCGTCCGCCTCGGCCTGCCTGACCACGCGCTGCTGCAGGTCCAGCGACACTTCGTCCAGTACGGCCAACGGGCTCACCGCCATGCCGGCCATGCGGGCGGCGTTCTCGATCAGCGCCGGCTTGACACCCTCGGCAAGCATCGCCATTGCCTCGTCGACGTATGCGCAGAAGATGCGGCTGGTGTAGAAGCCCGGACTGTCATTGACCACGATGGGCGTCTTCCTCAGCCGGGCAGCCAGGTCCATCGCGTGCGCCAGGGTTTCGCGCGATGTCCGCTCGCCCAGGATGATCTCCAGCAAAGGCATGCGGTCCACCGGGGAGAAGAAATGCATGCCGATGAAGCGCTCCGGCCTGCCGGTGCCCGTGGCCAGGCTGGTGATGGGCAAGGTGGACGTATTCGAAGCAAAGATCGCCGTGGGCGACAGCACGGCCAGCGCACGGGCGATCACATCGGCTTTGACAGCGCGATCTTCGAACACGGCTTCGATCACGAAGTCGCAACCGTCGAGGTCGGCGTACTGCGCCGTCGCATGAATCAGCTTGCCCGCGTGCTGCGCGGGTTCGCTTTGCGTCGTTGACACCGCCGCGCGGGTTGCCATCTCCATGGCGCGGAGCCGGCCAGCGGCCGCTTGCTCGCGTGTGGCATCGAGCAGTACCACTTCGATGCCGGCCCGCGCAGCGGCGAACGCGATGCCTGCCCCCATCATGCCTGCGCCGAGAATCCCGAGCCGTTGCGCCGCCCCCCGGGGAATGCCCTGCGGACGGTGCGCAAGCCGCTCGTAGCGCTTGCGGTTGACGAACTGCGTGCGGACAAGGTTGCGTGCGACAGGGTCCGCGGCGAGCTGCGCGAAGTACTGAGCTTCGATCGCCATGCCGCGGTCGAAGGGAAGCTGCGTGCCCTCATAGACGGCCGAAAGAATCGCCAGCGGCGCCGGATAGTTGCCGTGCGTGCGGCTGCGGACTTGCGCGATGCCGGTATGGAAGCTGCGCAACGCATGCTCGGCCAGCGCGCCGGCGCCCCCTGGCAGGCGGTAGCCGTCCCGGTCCCAGGGCTGGCGCGCGCCGCGATTGGCCAGCAGCCAGCGCTTGGCGCGCATCACCAGCTCCGCGCACGGTGCGATCTCATCCACGACGCCGAGCGCCAGCGCGCGCTCGGGGGCGAGGGGGGTGCCATCCAGCAGCAGCGGCAACGCGGCTTCAATCCCGAGCAGGCGTGGCAGGCGCTGGGTTCCGCCACCGGCCGGCAACAGGCCGACCCCGACTTCTGGCAGCCCGACGCGCGTATCGGGCGCATCCGACAGCACGCGGTAGTGGCAGGCCAGGCAAAGCTCCAGCCCGCCGCCGAGCGCCGTGCCGTTGATGGCGGCAGCGAACGGCTTGCCGCCGGTCTCCAAGCGGCGCATGAAAAGGTTCTCGGCGACGAAACCGGGCAGCGCGCTTCGCCCCTGCGTCAGCGCTGCCTCCAGACGGCCAAGCACCGCGTTGAGGTCTGCGCCGGCGAGGAAACCGTCCTTGCCGGAAGTGATGATGGCGCCGACGATCGCGTCGTTGGCCAGCACGTGCTCGACTGCCTCGCTCATCCCAGCCGTCAAGGCCGGCGTATAGACGTTGACGGGCCGATCGGCGCAGTCGATTGTGATCAGTGCAATCCCGTCTTGATCGACGGAAACGGAAATGGGCTTCATCAGTACGTTTCCTGATTGGGGGTGCGGTATGGCTTGAACATAGTCCGCAGGTTAAACACGCTCGATCAGCGTCGCGGTGGCCTGGCCGGCAGCAGCGCACAAGGTAACCAGCCCACGGTGCAAGTCGCGACGCTCCAGTTCGTCGAGCAGCGTGCCCAGCAGCATGGCACCGGTCGCACCCAGCGGATGGCCCAGCGCAATCGCACCGCCATTGACGTTGACCTTCGCGTGGTCGATATCGAAGGCCCGCATGAATACCAGCGGTACGACGGAGAACGCCTCATTGACTTCGAAGAGATCGATGTCGGCAATGCGCAAGCCGCTGCGCGCCAGCAGCTTCTTCGTGACAGGGACCGGCCCCCCCAGGTTCATGTTGGGATCGCTGCCAAGCGAGGCAAAGTGGCGGATGCGGGCGCGCGGCCTCAGACCGGCGCGTTCGCCGAACGCCTTGCTGCCGACCAGCACCACGGCGGCGCCATCGACAATGGCGCTGGCGTTGCCGCTTGTGTGGATATGCTCGATCTGCTCCAGTTCCGGATAGCGCTGCAGGGCGATCGCGTCGAAGCCCTGCTTTCCGGCGCCGGCAAACGCAGGCGCCAGCTTCTTGAGGCCTTCCATGCTGGTCTCGGGCCGGACGGCTTCATCCCGCGCCAGGACGACGTCGCCGGTCACGTTGCGCACCGGAATCAGCGATCGGTCAAAATGACCTTGCTGGCTTGCATGCGCCGCGCGCTTCTGGCTCTCCAACGCATACGCGTCCACGTCGTGACGCGTCAGGTCCTCCAGAGTGGCAATCAGGTCGGCCGCCACGCCATTCGGCATGTAAGGAAACTGCCGCGTAATGGACGGATCGGTATAGATTGCACCGCCATCCGAGCCGATGGGCACGCGCGACATCGATTCGACGCCTCCGCCGAGGGCCGCTTCGATCTGGCCGGCCATGATCGCCGCCGCGGCCTGGTTGACGGTATCGAGGCCGGATACACAGAAGCGGTTGAGCTGGTAGCCCGGCACGCTCTCGCCGTAGCCCGCTGCCAGCAACGCGATGCGCGTCAGGTCGGAACCTTGTTCGCCCAGGGGCATGACAATGCCCAGGCCTGCTTCCTCGATGAGTGTCGGATCCAGCTCATGGCGCTCGCGCAGCGCACGCAGCGTCTGCGCGGCGAGCGAGACAGGCGTGATGTCGCGCAAGGCTCCGGTGTCGCGGCCCCTGCCGCGCGGCGTTCGGACGGCGTCATAAAGAAAGGCTTCGTTCATTTCGATTCCTGGTCTGCATGGGTTCGGACCGGGCGGCAAGCGCGCGCGGCCTCCGCGGTACCACATATTTTGCGAAAGGATTATGTTGTGCCGCCCGGGCGACTCGCCTCGTTCAAAGGGATGAATATTCGGTGGGCGTCGGTCTGCTTGGCCTTCGAGACAGCGTCGGCGGACATCTCCCAGCCTCCACACGAGGTACTTCAGCAGCCTGAACTGGGGCGTGACTAGGGTAAGTCCGCATTCGGATATTGTTAGGGCCATAAGCATAATTGTTTCGGGAGGCACAGGTGCTCACGGTGCGATGCCTCGCGACGAGGAGACCCGCATCACAATCAGGGGGAGAAAGAATGAAAGATCTTGTCAGCAAGAAGCGCCGTCTTATCTTGAGCGGGCTGAGCATTGCAGCGCTGGCATCGATGCAGAAGCCGGAAATGGCTCAACGCGGGGCGTGGCCGGATCACCCAATCAAGCTCGTGGTGCCAGTCGCCCCTGGCGGAGTTGCAGACGCTATCGCGCGCCGATTTGCAAAGAACGTGGCGGAACAGCTTGGGCAGCAGATCGTCGTGGAGAATCGCCCCGGCGCCAGCACGATCATCGGAACCCTTGCCGTTGCGAAGGCCCCACCGGACGGCTATACGATTCTCCTCGCACAGACCGCTCATATCCAGAATCCAATTCATTTCAAGAAGGTCGCCTATGATCCGCTGAAGGATTTCACGCCTCTGGGCAGGATCGGACTAAGCGCAACGGTTGTTGTGGTTCGTCCCGATTTGGGCATAAAGAATGTCGATGAATTCGTTAAAGCCGCTCGAGGTAAGCGCTGGAGCTATGGCGCAGGGTCAACCGGACCGCAGGTGATTTTGGAGATTTTCAATAAGGAGAATGATCTGGGAATGACCGGGGTATTGTACAAAGGGGAGTCTCCTGCCCTTACCGATCTGCTTGGTGGCCAGATTGAGATGGGATTGTTTTCCGTGTTTGCTGCCAAGAGCTACCTGCTCTCCGGCAAGCTCACGCCCATTGCCGTTATCGGCGAAAAGCGGGTGGCCTCACTGCCAAATGTGCCGACGTTTGCCGAGCAAGGGCACAACGAGATGAGCTATGGGGGAGGCTGGTATGCCTTTTTGGCCCCGGCGAACGTACCGCCGGAAATTGCAGGCCGTCTGAGCCGGGCTATCAAGGCATTCCTCGACAACCCGGTCGAGAGAAAGTACCTGGAGGATATGGACGTTATTGTAAATTGGACTAATGGTAATGCGTTCGCGCCACAAATGAGGCAGGACATGGAGGCTTGGCGCGGGATGGTAAATCGCTCCAAGGTTGTTATAGATCAGTAATTTTCCGGAGGAGGATGAGGATATCTGCCATCGCACCGTGGACGTCAATGTCCGAAGCCTGTGGTTTTGCGTGAAGGGCCAGATCGCCCAGATGTCGACGGGGGAGGGCGGGGGACGATTAGGCGCCGCACCTTCAGAAGGCGGCGAGAGATATCCGCTAGGGCGATACAGCACGCCGGAGGAAATTGCTTCGGGCATCCCCTGGCTGAGTTCGGCAGACGCTGCCTCGGTGATTGGCAGCATCATGGCAATTGATGCGGGTTACACGGCGGCAAAATCCGGGCAGCCGGAGCTACTCCGCCTGGGCATCGGCACCGAGATTGTTGATCATCAGGAGCAGCGCACGGCGAGTCGTCTCCACTTCCTTGGCTGGAATGCCATTCAGTGCCAATGCGTTGACTTCTTCGGCAAGCGGAACAAGCAGCTTCTTCAACTTCCTGCCCAGAGGCGTCAGGAACACGTAGATATTCTTGCGGTTGTCGGGCCGCTGCTCGAGACTGACGTAGCCCAGTTTTTCCATGGCTTTGAGGGCGACTACCGTGGTGGGTTCCATCACGCCTGCCTCTATGCTGAGCTCGCGCTTCGTCAGGCCGTCGCGCTCCCATAGGATGCGCAGGAAGGTCCAGTGCCCCAACTGCACATCGTGGCGGGCAAGCCTCGTCTGCAGCGCTCGCAAGAATCCCCGCGTTGCGTCCTTGACGAGATGTGCCATCCGATCGTTGGGGACTGCTTCGTGCCAGTGCCGCAGCATGCGACTGGCAATTTCGGTATCTCTGGTGTTGCTCGGCATGGAAAGGTCCGGAAGCTCTTCAAGAGGAATTTGTTTATGAGCCTAATATTAACACCATGCCGGGAATGGGCTGCGCCGACACGGATCGGCAGGTGGAGATCGCGCGAGCGGAACCGGCGATGTGATTGCCGGATATCCGCTGCAGGATCATGCTACTCCGCGACTACCTGGGCCATCTTGATGGCTTCGGCATAGCGCGCTGTCTCGTCGCCGAGTGCCTTGGCGTAGTCCGCGCTCGACCCGCCCACCGGCTCTATGCCAGCGACGTGCAACTGCGCGATGACTTCGGGCATCTTGACGGCATTCGCGATGGCGTCTGCCATCTGCTTCACCACGGCATCGGGCGTTCCCGCCGCCGCGAGCACGCCAACGGTCACGGCGTAGTCGTACCCGGGCACCACTTCCGAGATCGCCGGAATCTGCGGTGCGAGCTTGGAGCGCTGCAGTGAGTTGGTGCCAAGGATCTTCACCTGGCCAGACTTCACGAAGCCCGATAGCGAGGGCAAGGCGGCGAACACCACTTGCACCTGGTCCCCGATCAGCGCCGGGACGGATTGGCCGGAGCCGCGGAAGGGAATGTGCCTGATATCGATCTTGAGTGAGGCCTTCAGCGCTTCCATCGATAGTTGATGCGTGCTCCCTATGCCGGACGAGCCGTAGTTGAGCTGGCCAGGCTTCGACTTTGCAAGCGCAATGAATGATTGAAGCGAGTTTGCCGGCACACGGGCATTGACGGCTAGAAACAGCGGAGATCTCGCCGCCAATGAGACCGGCACGAAATCGCGCTTGGGCTCATAGGACAGATCCTTGTAGATCGCAGGATTGATTGTCATCATCGACCCGTCGGTGACCAGAAAGGTATAGCCGTCGGCGGGACTCGTCTTGAGCGCCTGCGCAGCTACCACGCCATTGGCGCCGGGACGATTCTCGACCACGAACGGCTTGCCCAGCCGTTGTGTCAATTGCTGCGACAGGATACGGGCAACGGTGTCGGGCAGACCGCCCGGCGCATAGGGAACGATCAGCCGGATCGCCTTGGTAGGCCAGGAATCGGCGCCTGCCAGCGCCGCCGTTGGGGCGAATGCGGCGGCCGTCAGGCATAGGCATAGGCATCGGCACAGCTTGCGCCGTGCGAGATGGTTGGGGGGGCGTCTCATGGTGTCTCCTCTCTTTATATAGTGCGCCGCTATGTCGGGTAAGTCTGATGCGGCAACTCGATGTCCCGGGCCTCACGCGCCGAAGACAGCATCGCGAGGCAGACTTCGAGCGTGGCCTTTGCCCAGGGTCCGCCGTGGATTGGGCGCCGTCCGTGAACGACGGCGTCAATCAGTTCGTCGATGACCTCGAAACGCGGCACCGACGGTGCCGGCAGCGGGATGTGTTCCCGTTCCCTATCGCCATAGACCCAGATGCCGTCTGGCATGGGGCGGATGTCGGCATGCTCGCAGCTGACGATGACCGGCCCGAAGTGCTGGTGAGCGAGCGGGGGAGACGCGCCGGCGGGCGATGTCCAGGATGGCCCGCCGTAGGTGGCGTCCGCCTTGAGTCGTGTTTCCGCCTCGGCCGAGCCGATGCCGGCCAGCCTGCGCCGCGCCTTGCCGTAGTCCTCTTCGTGGGCCGGGAAACCCATTTCGGTGAATCCGCCGTTCCACGGGTCCGAGTCGAAGCGGCCATAGCCGCTATAGGTCAGGGAGGCATAACTCCCGTTCTCGAACCAGAGCATGGCGGAATAGGCGCCTTCGGTCGGTCTGGATGGATCCCATTGGCCAAGCGTCGCCCGGACCCGACTGGCCGGGGAACCGGCGAGCAGGCGGACCACGTCGACCTGATGCGCCGCCTGGCTGAAGACAACTCCGCCGCCAGCCTCGGTCTGAAGTTCCTCCGGGCGCCGCGGCCGGTAGAGAAAGTCCGTGTAGTTCAGGGCGTGGATCATCCGCACCGCGCCGAAGCGGCCCGAGTCGAGCAGGTGACGCGTGTGCAGGTAGGGCGAGTCAAAGCTGTGGCAATGCCCGACGATCATTTGCACGTTGGCCCGAGCGCACGCCTCGATCATCTGGTCGCACTCCGCCATCGACAATGCCATCGGCTTTTCGACCAGCAGGTGCTTGCCATTCGCCGCGGCAAGGCATGCGTGGGCGGCATGAAACTGATGTGGACTGGCTACGTAGACTGCATCGATGGCAGGCGAGCATGCCATCTCGGACAGGTCCTCGTACACCGGGGCGCCGAAATCGCGCGCAAACTGCCGGCGCGCGGTGTCACGCGGGTCGCAGGCGGCGGCGAGGACCACACGCTCGTCCGCGAGGAAGGTGGGCAGCATGAGCGAGAATGCCCGGCCGAGTCCGACGACGCCCAGGCGCACCTTTCCGTCAGGTTTTCGTTTCATAGCTCGATCACGAGTTCGGCGCTTCTCGCACGCGAGACGCAGATCATCACCTGGCCTTCCAGTTCCTCCGGCATCAGGACCATGTCACGGTGGTCCGCCTCGCCCGCCACCAGCGTGGTGCGGCAAGTACCGCAGGTTCCGCTCTCGCAGGAAGAAGGGACCTCGCAGCCATGCTGACGCAGGACATTCAGGATACTCATGCCCACCGGAACCTCGAAGCGCTGTCCGGTACTGTTCAGCACAACATCGAACGGCTTGTCGTCCACGCGCACCTCGCCTCCCTCGTTGAAGCTCTCAAAGTGGATCTTCGTGGCGGGCCAGTGACCCGACATGTCACGCACGGCGTTCATCAGCCCGCGCGGCCCGCAGCAGTAGACGTGCGTGTCGCACGGCTGCTCCAGCACCGGCCACAGGTCGAATGCCTTGTCGGGATCCCCGAAGTCATGATGGATCGTTACCTTGCCCCGGAGTTCGGGTGCCTGCAACGCATCCAGGAACGCGGTGGTCTCCGGTGAGCGCGTGAAATAGTAGAGCTTCCACTTGGCCGTCGACAGTTCCCCAAAGCTGCGGATCATCGACAGGATGGGCGTGATGCCGATGCCACCGGCGATGAAGATGAACGCCCTGGCATTGCCGACGAGAGGGAATGCATTCTCCGGCACGCCAACGGGAAGCAGGTCGCCTTCCCTGGCGTCGTCGCAAAGGCTCACGGAGCCGCCCTGGCCGTCGGCGTCACGCTTCACGGTGATGATGTAACGGTGACGTTCCGCGGGGTCGTTGCACAGCGAGTACTTCCTCGGCAGGCCGTTGGGCGTCTGCACCTTGATATGCGAGCCTGGCGTGAAAGGAGGCAGGTCGGTGCCATCGGGCTGCACGAGCTCGAAG